>CAZEJA010000015.1:0-16304 GCA_964512215.1 uncultured Planctomycetaceae bacterium | reverse complement strand
CGGGAAGCCCTCGCTTGATTCCCCCCAAGAGGGCGACTAAGCTGACCGCCAGGCGATGCGAATGGTGCACATCATTCTGGCGTGCGTGATCGCGACGGTGGTGGCCGTCGCGTGGTTCGAGCGCCGCCCGGAGGTGTCGGACTTCGATCCCGAGCGACACGCCGCCTACCGCGACACGTGGGACACGCGCGTTCACATCGTCTACTGGGAGAAGTGGGGCTCCTTCGAGGCCGAGGCCTGCCAGAAGATGGTCGACGCCTTCAACGAGTCCCAGGACGAGATCTTCTGCCACTACATCCGCACCAGCCAGGTCGACCGCAAGGCGATGCTCGCGATCGTCGGCGGCGACCCGCCGGACATCGCGGGGCTCTGGTCGCAGAACGTCGCCCCCTTCGCCGAGGCCGACGGGCTGATTGCGCTGGACACTCTCATGCAGCAGTCGGGGCTGACCGACGATCACTACATCCCCGCCTATCTCGACATGTGCCGCTACAAGGGCGGCACGTACGCGCTGCCCTCCACGCCGGCGTCGATCGCGCTGTTCTGGAACAAGCAGCACTTCCGCGACAAGGCCGCCAAGCTGCGAGCGGCCGGGCTCGACCCGGACCGCCCGCCGCGCACCATCGACGAGATCGACCGCTACGCCGACGTGCTGAGCGAGTTCGCTCCGGACGGCACGCCGAACATCATGGGCTTCCTGCCCACCGAGCCCGGGTGGTTCCACGTGTCCTGGCCGTACTACTTTGGCGGGAGCCTGTTCGACGACGACCGCAACCCCACGCCGGATCGGCCGGAGAACATCCGCGCGTTCGAGTGGCTCAAGAGCTACGCGAACCGGTACGGGCGCGACAACCTCACGCGCTTCCAGCAGGGATTCGGCAACTACGACTCGCCGCAGAACGGCTTCATCGACGGCAAGGTGTCGATGGTCCTGCACGGCGTGTACTTCCCCGCGTTCATCGACCGCCACCGCCCGCACCTCGAGTACGGCGTCGTCCCTTTCCCGCCGGCCGACGGCGTGCCCGGGCCCATGAGCTACCTCAACCAGGACGTGCTTGCCATCCCCCGCAACTGCAAGCACCCGAAGGAGGCCTGGACGTTCGTGCACTGGGTCCAGACGAAGGGCTTGCCCATCGTCTGCCGCCTGCAGGGCAAGCACCTGCCGCTCGCCCACGAGTCCGAGGAGTTCCGCCAGGGGCACCCCAACAAGTTCCTGGACGTCTTCGGCGGCCTCGCGCGGGCGCCGCACTCGTTCGCCCTCCCGACGAGCATCATCTGGCAGGAATACAACGATGCCTACAGGAAGACGTTCGATCACATCTGGCACTGGCAGGCGCCGGCGGGCGAACTGGCAGGTCTGACCGGCGAGGCCCGCGAGGCCCGGCTCGCAGAACTGACGCGCGAGGAGATTGTCAGCACGCTGCGGGAGCTGCGGGAGCAGATGGAGCAGCGCCTCGCCCAGAAGCTCGAGCGAAGTCGTCAGCGGGAGGGCCTGAAGTGAAGGGCTCGACCCGCAAGTCCCTGACCGGCTACGCGTTCGTCGCCCCCTGGATGCTGGGCCTGGCGCTGTTTGTAGCGTACCCGTTCCTGGCCGCGGCGTACTTCAGCTTCTGCGACTTCCCGCCCCTGCGCGAGCCGATGTTCATCGGCGCCGGCAACTACGCCGAACTGCTCACCGACGGCGTCTTCCACCGCTGCTTCTGGGTGACGGTGATGTACGCCTCCATCGCGATCCCGGTCGGTGTGCTGCTCGCCCTGACGCTGGCGCTCTTCCTCAACGCCAAGGTCCGCGGGCAGGCGTTCTACCGCGTCATCTTCTACCTGCCGCACCTCGTGCCCACCGTCGTCGTCGCCGTGCTGTGGCTGTGGATCTTCAATTCCGAAGCCGGGCTGCTCAATCTGGTCATCCGCATCCTCTTCGCCGCGGGCGACTGGTGGACCAACTTCTTCTTCGATGTGACCAGGCTCAAGGCCGCCGAGTTCGCCCTGCGCGGCGGGGCGGTCTGGCTGCTCGCGCCGATCCCGCTGGCGCTGCTCGTCTGGGGCCCCATCGCACGACGCATCTGGAAGCCCCGCTCGCGCCTCCGCCAGGTCGTCGCGGTCGTCGCGGTGACGGCGATCTTCCTGGCCGCCATCGTCCTGCTCAGCGCCGTCCTGCACGTGCTCCGCCCCGACGACATGCGGAAGCTCCGCTCGCCCGGCTGGTTGAGCGACGGCGACCCGATGCCCGCGGGGGTGGAGCATGCCCCGTCCTGGGCCCTCTGGTCGCTGATCATCATGTCCTTCTGGGGCGTCGGGCAGATGGGCGTCATCTACCTCGCCAAGCTCCAGGACGTGCCCGTCGAACTCTACGAAGCCGCCGAGATCGACGGCGCCGGCTGGTGGCGCAAGACCCTCAGCGTCACGATCCCCATGATTTCGCCCGTGATCCTCTTCAACGTCGTGATGGCCATCATCGGGGCCTTCCAGGTCTTCGCCGCCCCGTACATCATGACCGGAGGCGGGCCCGAGGATAAGACCCGCTTCGTCGCCATGTTCGTCTACGACCAGGCATTCCAGTATCACCGCGTCGGCTACGCGTCGGCCGTCGCGGCCGTCCTGTTCCTCATCATCGTCGCGCTGACGCTGCTGGCCTTCCGCCTGTCGCGACGCCACGTCTACTACGGGGGGCGGTAGCATGGCGTCGATCACAGAGAAACGGCCGCCCTGGCACAGCAGGATCCTCATCCACGCCGTGCTCCTGACGGGAGCGGCGTTCTTCCTGCTACCGCTCGTGTGGATGATCGCCACCTCGCTCAAGCCGCTCGACCAGACGCTCCGGCGCCCGGAGGACATCCGCACCGCCTTCCTCGCGACCGGATACCGGGCGACCATCGACGGGACGACCTACGAGGTCACGCGCGACCGGCCCATCGAGCCGGCCCCCGACCGGACGTTCCACATCGTCCGCCCGAAACCGACGGGCGACGGCGAACCCGCTTTCCGCGCGGGGGAAATGACGCTGCCGTTCGGGCCGGAGGTGTGGGAAGGCAGCCCGTCGTTCACCGAGGCGGAACTGCTGCAGATGAACGCCGCCGTCACGCCGGAGATCAGGATCCTCGCCGACGACGCCAACCCCTACGATGCGGCGTCGGGTCTACTGCTCCTCAAGAGCGGCCGCAAGGTCCCCGTCGAGGTCGTCCGCGAGATCCTCGCGCCCGCGGACGACACGGCGCTGTGGCTGGTCCGCGAGTGGCGCCCGGAGGACACCGACACCAAGGGCCTGTCCTCGCCGTTCGTGAAGGTCGACCGCGCGTGGGACATCTTCCGCGAAGACCAGCTCGAGCCCCACACGTTCATGATCCCCAACAACTACCCCGTTGCCCTTGAGCGGGTGCATTTCGCGCGGGCTCTTGGCAACACGCTGTTCGTATGCCTCATGGTCGTCGGCGGCACGGTGGTCGTGTCGGTGATCGTCGCCTACGGCTTCGCGTTCCTGGAATTCCGCGGCCGCAAGGTCCTGTTCGCCTTCACGCTCGCGACCATCATGGTCCCGTTCGTCGTCACAATGATCCCGGTCTACCTGATGTACCGCCACCTCGGCTGGGTCGGCACGTTCAAGCCGCTCTGGGTGGCGTCGTGGTTCGGCAACGCCTTCTTCATCTTCCTGCTGCGCCAGTTCTTCCTGGGCATCCCCAAGGACCTGCTCGACGCCGCCCGCATCGACGGGTGCAGCGAGCTGGAAATCCTCTGGAACGTCGTCGCCCCGCTCAGCCGCCCCGTCATCGCCATGGTCGCCCTGTTCACCTTCCTCGGCGCGTGGAAAGACTTCCTGGGACCCCTCATCTACCTCAACCACGAAAGCCAGTTCACGCTGTCGCTGTCCCTGCAGGCCTTCGCCTCCGAACACGGCGGCACCCCGTGGCATCTCCTGATGGCCGCCTCCACGGTCTTCAGCCTCCCCCTGATCGTCCTGTTCTTCTTCACCATGAAGACCTTCATCCGCTCCGTCGCCATGACGGGAATTAAGGGATGAAAGCGGCCCAGCCGTGCGAGCGGGCATGCCCGACCTACCGTCTTTCTGGTCTCGGTTGTCCGCTCAGGAGCAGAGAGCGGATTCTGTCGCGGTTTTCCTCGCGGAACGTGCGAAGCTCGTCTTCGAGGTGGGCCGGCGCCATCGCGGCCGTGTGCCCGTCGAGGTAGATCACGTTCACCCAACGTCTGCGCCCGTGGCCGGGACCGGTCTCCCACGCGACCGGCGTCCGGGCCATGCCGTAGCGGTCGAACGTGAACATGCGGGGTGACAGTCGGCCCCGCCCCAGGTGCGAGACGATCGCCTTTCGCTGCTCGGCCTGCGGCATACCGGGAGTGGACCTCTCGCCCAGGGCCTCTTGCAGAATCCTCGTTCGGTCGACCTCGCGGATATCCTCCGCGACCTCGCCGACGACCTGCGGCGACCGGAGGTAGTCGCACAGGTACACATAGCCCCGGTCGGCGGCGTGTTTCGGGCAGTGCGGAACTCGCGGGAGGTGCTTCGGGCAGAGGTCTTCCAGCGAATCGGGCAGCCGCCCCTTGTTGTCCTCTTCGTATCCCCGTATGCCCCGGATGATCTCCCGCAGGTTGACCTGGCAGCGCGAGGCCTGCAGGGACTCATGTCCGCCCAGGAGCATCCCCGCGACCGCCAGGCCCCAGAGCACCTGGATCCCTATGGTGGTTCCGATGCCCCATGCTGCGGGGTGCCCCGGCCTCAGCGCGGCGGTCTGGATGGCTGGTCCGCGTCGGGATGCCCGCCAGCAGTGCACGACAGCGGCCAGGTACACGAGCAGACCCAAGGCCAGTATCAGGACGAACAGGATGGCCGGGGCGGCCAGCCATTTATCCTCCTCCACCGCGACCACGCTCAGGAAGGTCACGTGGGACGTGCCGAGGACGGCCAGGAGGATCGCCGCCGGCTTCCAGCCGCCGGTGTTCCTGGCTGCGGCGAGCGCGCCGATCACCGTGGTGCCCAGAACCAGCCCGACGAACGAAATCAGGATGATGGTCCCGACCACTTTCGCATCGCTGATGTCGTCGAACTGGAGGTCAAACGCCGCACCGGCGAGATAGCCGAACAGCGTGACCGGGCCGCCGCCCTCCGTCAGGAGCAGGCTTAGAAGCGTGGCCACCATCCCGATGGCAAACAGCGTCGACCAGTACCACAGGCCCCAACTGAAGGCCCGCAGACACAACGGCGTTCTGCGCTCGGTCGGCGCGCCTGTCTCTGCTGCTGACTGCGGCGGTGTCGAGGTCATGCTCGCTCTCCTGTCAGTTTTCTCCCAGTCCGTTAGCTTCCGCGATTTGGACGAGCGTGTCGAGGTTGCTCGCGTGTTGCTCGCGCTCCATGAGTATCTCCCGTCGGCGGCCCGCGACCCGCCGCAGCGGATTTTGCGGCAAGAGCGTGCGAGATGCAACAGCATGCCCAACCTACGGCGAGTAGTAGTTGTGACACTGCTTGAGGCGGCGGTAGTTGCGGCGCTTCCACAGGCGCGGCTGATCGGGGCGGGGGTTGCGTGCGGGGTTCCGGTAGATGTGCAGCTTGCTGCCGCTCAGCACGATCACTTCCTCCCGCCAGTCGCCGACGACGTCCGCGACATACAGGCGGGCGGCGGCCTGCTTGAAATGCTCGATGAAGCGTCCGGTGAGCGGTTCGAAGATGCACACGTCGCCCTCGCGGTGTCGCTCCTTGGCGCACGCGAGCTGCTGCTTCTTCCCCGTCCAGTCGATCGTGTGGATCACCTCGACGCCGCTGTCGGTCCAGCCCTTCGGGGCCGCGTCGTCCATCGCGTAGTCGAACACCTTCCGCCCGCGCGAGTCGAACACGAACGGTTTCTGGTGCTTGGGATGCCGTGAGCGACACCAGATGAAGAGTTCGTCGGACCCGGCGCGGAAGCGTCCGACGGCCGCGTTCTGGGGCTCCTGGCGCTTGAAGTGTTGGCGCCAGATGGGTCCGCGGAGGCCGATGACCTGCACGCAGTTGGAGTCGCCCCCGCCTTCCTCCAGCAGGACGACTTCGAGCCCGGGCTTGTCGGGGCGGACGTCCGCGACGAAGAGGCTGTCCATGTGTCCGCCGTGCTTCGCCGCCCTCGTCAGCATCTCGCCCTTCGACGAATAGATCGTCGCTCCGAGGACCTCATCCCGCCCGTCGGCGTCGAGGTCGGCGATCCGCGCGCCGTTGTGATTGCACGAGACGAAACGGTCCGTCCGCCACAGGGGCTTGTCGACGCGCCCCCGGAGCAGGTCGTCGGCGGCGTAGGCGGCCAGGTGCTTGCCCATGCGGTAGCCCTTGCGGTTGGTCGCCTGCAGGAGGATGTCGCGGTCGTCGCCCGCGCCGCGGAAGTCGGCGATCATCGCGACCTCCCATCGTTCGGCGTCGGGGGGAACGGGCGGTCGGGCGGTGGCTTCGTCCCGGCCGGTCGCGCCGTCGGCGACGTGGAGCACGCCGTCGCGGGTCAGGAAGACCACTTCGCACTTCCCGTCCCTGTCGACATCCCCGGCTGCAACGCCCGGACCGTGATGTCCCGGCAGCCCGACCCGCTCGCTGGACCCGCCCACCGTGATGGGCGCCTTGCGGATCCAGAGCTTTTTCCCGTCGCTGCTGTAGACGGCCAGATGCCCCGGCACGGTCACGAGAACGTCCATCTTCGCGTCGCCGTTGACGTCGGCGACGATGATCCCGCCGGCGGAGTCTTTCGGCGCCGGAACCGCCAGAGGGATGACGACCGGGCGGATGGTGTCTGCGGCCTCGGCGAGCCCCGGTAGAAGGACCGCAACCAGGCCTGCAACGATGGCGGAACTGCCGTTCTTCATCTTCGTGTCTTTCTCATTCCCCCGGCCTCAGGGAGTATGCGCGATGGTGAACAGGCGTGCAACAGACGTGCCGGGGCGCCGGGGTCGCGCTTGCGTGGTCAGGCCGCGGAGGATACGTTGCACACATGAGGAACGTGCGAATCGTATGGCTCGCCTCTGTTCTGGCGATGGTCAACACAGGCTGCGCCGGGGCGGACCTGGAGTGGGTGCGCGTGTCGGCCGACGGGAAGGGGTTCGTGCTCGCGAAGTCCGGGCGGACGTTTGCGCCGTGGGGGTTCAACTACGATCATGACCGCGGCGGGGCGCTGCTGGAGGACTACTGGGTCGAGAAATGGGCAGCCATTGAAGAAGACTTCGCGGAGATGAAGGCGCTGGGGGCGAACGTCGTCCGCATCCACCTGCAGTTCGGGAAGTTCATGGATGCGCCGGATCGGCCGAACGAGAAATCGCTGCGGCAGCTCGCCCGCTTGATCCGTCTGGCTGAGCGGGTGGGGCTGTACCTCGACGTGACGGGTCTGGGCTGCTACCACAAGCCGGACGTTCCGGCATGGTACGACCGCCTGACGGAGCAGCAGCGATGGGCGGCGCAGGGGCGATTCTGGGAAGCGGTCGCCGCTCGCTGCGCCAAGAGCCCGGCCGTCTTCTGCTACGACCTGATGAACGAGCCCGTCGTCCCGGGCGGTGCGAAGAAGCGAACCGACTGGCTGGGCCCGGGCTTCGGAGGCAAGTTCTTCGTCCAGTTCATCACGCTGGAGACGCGAGGACGGCCGCGACATGAAATCGCTCGGGCGTGGATCGAGCATCTTGTCGCCGCCATCCGGAAGCACGATACGCGGCATCTGGTGACGGTCGGGCTCGTGCCCTGGAGCCTGGACCGCCCGGGGCTGACGTCCGGTTTCATCCCGGAGAAGGTCACCGGCAAGCTCGATTTCATCGCCATGCACATCTACCCGGAGAAGGGCAAGCTCGCCGAGGCGATGGAGACGCTGCGGGGCTTCGCGATCGGCAAGCCGGTCGTCATCGAGGAGACGTTCCCGTTGAAGTGCGGCCCGGACGAGCACGGGAAGTTCCTGGACGCGTCGCGCGAGGTCGCATGCGGGTGGATCGGCTTCTACTGGGGCACGACGCCCGAGGAACTCAGCAAGGCCAAGAGGAAGACGATTGGCGACGCGCTCACGCTGGGCTGGCTGGAGACGTTCCAGAAGAAGACCGCGTCGTTCGCCAAGCCGTAAGGCGGGCGCGGCTATACGGGGGAGGCGTCTGCTCCCTGCTTGATCTCGGGGAATCGGGCGGTGACGGTGGTTCCCTCGTTGGGGGCGCTTTCGAGGCGGACGCTTCCGCCGAGTCGCTCGACGGAATGCTTGACGATGGCGAGCCCGAGGCCCGTTCCTCGTTGCTCGGCGGCGCCGTTGCGGGAGCGGTCGGCCTGGAAGAACCGCTCGAAGACGCGGTCGACCAGGTCCGGCGGGATGCCGCAGCCGGTGTCGGCGACGGTCAGCACGATGTGTTCATCTACATAGGCGAGGCGGCAGGACACCGTGCCGTCGGCGGGGGTGGCCTTGACGGCGTTGTCAATCAGGTTCTGGAGGATCAGTTCCACGAGGCGGCGGTCGGTTCGCACGGACCGCTCGGGGTCGTCGGAGGTGGTCGTCAGGCGAACGCCTTTCTCGTCGGCGTGCGGGGCGGCTTGGGTCTGCACCCACTCGAGGAGGTCGTCCAACCGCACTTCGCTGGGGCGGAGAGCGCTGCGGGCCTGTTCGGCGAGGTGCAGGTCCATCAGGTCCGTGGTCATGCTCTCCAGGCGCCGGCAGTGGCGGTCGAGGATGCGGAGGAACTTCTCAAAGGCCTGGCGGTCCTCGGGCTCGATCATGCTCAGCGAGTCGACCGCCGCCCGGATGGTGGCCAGCGGCGTGCGAAGCTCGTGCGAGGCGTTGGCGACGAACTCGGCCTTCATCTCGGCGGTGCGTGCGGCGTCGGTGATGTCGCGGAGGACCAGGAGGGTCGCGATCGAGTCGGCCTCGGGCTCGGTCAGGCGCGCGGCGTGCAGGTCCATCGCGCGCCGCGTGCCCTCCACGTCGAGATCGATCTGCTTCCGGACGGCGGGAGTCGACGCAAGCTCGTCGAGCACCTCGAGAACAGCCGTCGTGCGGAGCATCGTCTGGACGTGCTGCCCGCAGGCCTCTTCCGGGGTGACGTGCAGGATTTCCCCCGCAGCGGGGTTCATCAGCACGACCGTGCCGCCGTCATCGAGGGCGACGACGCCTTCGCGCAGGTTGACCAGGACGGTGCGAAGCTCCTCGCGCTGGGCGGCCGTCTGCTGGATTCGACCGGCGATGTCGGTGCGCATCTCGTTCAGGGCGGCCGACAGGTCCCTCAGCTCCCGGGCGCCCGAGATCGCCACGCGACCGGACAGGTCGCCGGACGCGATCCGCCTCGCCGCACGCGTGATCTGTCTCAGCGGCCTGGACCACATCCAACTGATGGACAGCCCGAGAACCGCTGCGCCCACTGCGCCGACCAGAACCGCCCACAGGACGGCCTTGCCGATGAACTCGCGTCCTTCGGCGACGGCGCGAACAGGCATCGCCAGGCGCGTCACGCCGACGACGCGCCCCCCGTGCCGCAGCGGACGGGCGAAGTACCGGAACTCCCGATCGAGGGTCTCGCTGGATCGAACGTTTCGGCCGCACTCGCCTTTCAAGGCCTGGAGAATCTCGGGGCGGTCAGGCGTCTTGTGGTTCTCCATTGTGCGGGGGGCGGCTTCGCTATCGCCGAGCACCTGCCCGTCGTTCTGAATGATGGTCAGTCGAGCGGGCAGAGATTCCATGAGCGACTTGCACAGTCGGTCGGCCTGGTCCGTCCCCATCGGCCATTCGCGTTCCACGCAGCGAGACACGGCCAGCAGCAGCTGGTCCTGCTGCGATTCGTCCTTCCGTCGGTACTCGGCATCGAGGATGACATACGAGACGGCAAAGCTCAGGGCGATGATGACGCCCGTCAGCAACAGGTTCCCCGCGAAGAGATTGACGAAGAAGCTACGCGGTTTCATCTTCTTCCATTCTCAGACGGTAGCCGACGCCCCGGACCGTTTCGATATATCGTCGGGCGTCGCCGAGCTTGCGCCGCAGCGCGGTGAGGTGTACGTCGATCGTCCGGTCGGTGACGACGGCGTCGGGTCCGATAGCGCGGTCGATCAGCTGGTCGCGCGTCAGGACGCGCCCTCTCGCGGACAGGACGGCCGCCAGGAGGCGGAACTCGGTAAGCGTCAGCGAGACGGACTGCCCGTCGACGTCCACGTGATGCGTGTCCTGGTTGACGCGGATAGGCCCGGCTTGGAGAAGCCCGGTGTCCTCGGCGGGCGGGCCTTCCGCGCGGCGCAGAACGGCGGCGATGCGGGCGACGAGCACGGACATGCTGAAGGGCTTGCAGACGTAGTCGTCCGCCCCCAGGTGCAGCCCGGCCACGATGTCGCCTTCTTCTGTCTTGGCGGTCAGCAGAATGACGGGGACCGTCGCGGTCTCCGCGTCGCGGCGAAGCTCGGCCAGCACGTCCAGCCCCGACATTCGCGGAAGCATGATGTCCAGCAGGACCAGGTCCGGCGGGGGCTGCTGGATCTTCTCCAGGCCCTCGACGCCATCGCGAGCGACCTCGACGTCGTAGTGCTCCTGCCGGAGGCGCAGCGCAACCAGATCCGCCATATCGCGCTCGTCTTCCACGATGACCACACGTTTGTTCCCCATAGCCGCCTCATTCTACCGCGCTGCGGCAGGCGCACAAGCCGCCCGAAGGCGAACTAGCGCAATCTTAACGTCGCCACAACCGCGATTTAGGACAATCGCGGAATGATGTACGTGGAATGAGAATCAACGTGCAAGAACGCAAGGAGATGAGGCGATGAGGCGAATGACGATGTGGGTCGCTCTGGCGGTCATCCTGGCGGGAGCGGGGAGAATGACCCGGGCCGAGGAAAGCAAGGTCACTCTCCAGATTGAGGGCTCGACGACGGTCGGTCCGATCGTGGACGCCTTCAAGGAAGCCTTCGAGAAGGCACACAAGAACGTCAGCATCACGGTCAAGAAGACCGGTAGTGGCGACGGGGCGGCCGCCCTGATGGACGGGCGATGCGACATCGCCTCCATGAGCCGCTTCATGAAGGACACGGAATTCAAGGCGGCGGCCGAGAAAGGCCTCATGCCCGTGGCCCACTGCGTGGCGATGGACGGCGTGTGCGTCGTCGTGCACCCCTCGAATCCGGTCGGAGATCTCACCACCGAGCAGGTCCGCAAGATTTACAAGGGCGAGATCACGAACTGGAAGGACCTCGGCGGCCCGGACAAGAAGATCATCGCGATCAGTCGCGACACGTCCTCGGGCACGTTCGAGACGTTCCACAAGCTGGTGATGGCCAAAGAAAAGATGGCCTCGACGGTCGAGACGGTGGGCTCGAACCCGCAGGCGTACGGGCGCGTCAAGACCACGGAAGGCGCCATCGCCTACGTGGGACTGGCCTTCCTCGACCGCCACGTCAAGGCGCTGAAGGTCGACGGCGTGACGCCGTCCCGCAAGGCGATCGCGAGCGGCAGGTACCCGGTGGCCCGCCCGCTGTTCCTGTTCACGAACGGCTTCCCGAAGCTCGGGTCGCTCGTCTTCCAGTTCATCACGTTCCATCTGAGCGAAACGGGGCAGGAGATCATCGAAGCGACCGGCTTCGTTCCCGTAACCGACTACTGAGCCGGCGCACATAACATATGACTTCACCTGCTGAACAAAGTGCAGCAGCGGTCGAGTTTGATCGGCCGCTGCTGCTGACCGCTCGCCAGGACCTCGTCGGCTTCGTCGGCAAGGCCGCCGGTCGGGCTCTGCTGACGTCGGTCGCATCCGTGACCGTCCTGTCGGTGTTCCTGATTTTCGTCTTCATCGTCCACAGCGCCTGGCCCTTCTTCGCCGGCGGGGGAGCGACGGAGATGCTTCTCGAGGCCGACTGGCACCCCACGCATGAAGAGGCTCCCGAGTTCGGGGGGCTGGCGATGTTCTACGGGACGGGCATCGTGACCTTGGCGGCCATGCTCGTCGCCGGCCCTCTGGGGCTGCTGGCGGCAGTGTTCCTCAGCGACATCGTCTCGTTTCGCGCTCGCCAGTTCATCAAGCCCGTGATCGAAATCCTCGCAGCGATCCCGTCGGTGGCGTTCGGGTTTTTCGCGGTCTTGGTGGTCGCACCGTGGTTGCAGCGCACGCTGGGCCTGCCTTCCGGCACGAACGCTCTGAACGCAGCCGTCATCCTGGCCGTGATGGCCGTGCCCACGATCGTCAGTATCGCCGAAGACGCCCTCAGCGCCGTCGGGCGCGATCTGCGCGAAGGGGCGTATGCCCTCGGCGCGACGCGGGCGGAGATGCTCGTGAAGGTCGTCATTCCCGCCGCCCACAGCGGCATCATCGCCGCTATCGTGCTGGGCGTCATGCGGGCGGTGGGCGAGACGATGCTGGTCTGGATGGCGGCGGGCATGTCTGCGCAGGTCCCCGAGAACTGGTGGGACCTGACGCAGTCCGTGCGAACGCTGACGGCGACCATCGCCCAGGAGATGGGCGAGGCCCCCAAAGGCGGGGTGCATCGTCAGGCCCTCTTTGCACTGGGCTTTTCCCTGCTGGCCGTCACGTTCGTGCTGAATCTGGTCAGTGAGTACTTCCTGTCGCGAGCGAAACGCGTCGTCGGGAGGAAGGCGAAGTGAGACAGGCCCTACGGACAGTCTGGGACAAGCTATTCACGACGGCGGCCGGTCTGTCGGTGGCCCTGATGACACTCGCGCTGGTCGTCATCCTCGCCCCCATGCTCTACCGCGGCGCCACGGCCGTCATGTTCCGGGGGACGGTCGAGTTCCGGCAGATGCAGTACGAGGAGCCGATCTTCCAGCGCGGCAGCGGGGAGACCCTCAAGGGCGAACTGGAGAGAACCGACCGCGCCCGCCAGCCGGTGTACGACCTGCTGGACGGTTTCGGGAGTTGGCTGGACGCCGAGGCCCTCGTCGACCGTGCCCGCGTGCTGTACCGGGAGGTGAAGAAGCAGCTTCGCAACCGCGAGGAAAGCGGCACGATGACGGGCGAGCGCGTCGACGAGCTGATCGCCGCCGCTCGCGACCTGCGGAACGGGCTGGTGGAGGCCTACGAGGCGGAGACCAACGACGGAACCCGCGAGCCGCTGGCGGAGGTCCTCGGGTACGAAGGGCGAGAGAACTTCCGCGGCACGATGGGCGAGGAGTTCTTCCGCCTGGCGGAGGAGTACCGCGAGCGGATTGCCACCGTGGACCTCAGCCAGCGCGAGCAGTATGCGGGGGAATTCACGACCGTTCGGGAGATGGTCCATGACATCTTCGGCCCCCGCCCCGGCGAGCCGCCCAAGGCGGACCTCATGCGACACCGCTACGGCGCCACGCGGTGGGACATCGCACAGCAGAAACTCGACGAACTGTTGTGGAAGGACGTGTGGGTGGACACCGCGGACGGCCGCCAGCGCGAGAAGACGCGGGTTCGGCGGTCGACGCTCTTTGCGGGCACGGAACTGGCGGGGCTCTTCTCGCTGATGGAGAACGACTTCGAGAAGATGATGAGCCCGCGCCGAACGTTCTACTGGCAGTACTTCATCGACGACTGCGCGCCGAACCACTACTTCGGGGGCGTCGGGCCCGAGATCATCGGCACACTGCTGCTGACGCTGGGGGCCATGCTGCTGGCCGTGCCCGTCGGCATCGCGACGGCGGCGTACCTGGTGGAGTGCACGCGCGAGACGCTCTTCATCCGGACGGTGCGGACGTGCATCAACACGCTCGCGGGCGTGCCGAGCATTGTCTTCGGCCTGTTCGGACTGGCGCTGTTCATCAACTGGCTGCCGGAACATGCGTCCTGGCTGGGGATGAAGTCGAAGTCCAACATCCTCGCCGGGGCCCTGACGCTCGGCGTGCTCGTGCTGCCCATCATCATCCGCGCCAGCGAGGAGGCGATCCGCTCCGTGCCGCGAACGTACAAGGAAGCCTCGCTGTCGCTGGGCGCGGGCGGACTGCGGACGTTCCTGACCGTCACGCTCCCCGCCGCTCTGCCAGGCATCCTGACGGGAATCATCCTCAGCATGAGCCGTGCTGCGGGCGAAACAGCGCCGATCCTGTTCACTGCCGCCGTCGCGTCGCGAACGGGCATTCCGGACTCGATCTTCGAGGGCGGCACGCGGGCCCTGTCGTACAGCAGCTACGACATCGCCGTCGGCGACCGCGTGGGCATGGACGTGCCCCACAACCAGTACGGCATGATCATGACGCTGATCCTGCTCGTGCTGCTGCTGAACATCGCCGCCATCATCATCCGCTCGCGCGTCTCGCGAAAACTGAGGGGAGGCTGACCGTGAGCGATCGAAACACCGCGCCGTCCGGCGCACCGACCGAGGAGAACGACATGACACTCCTGGAGACCCCTCCGCTTACGGAGGCGATCATCGAGGTGCAGCGCCCGACCATCGCCGCTGAGGCGCCCGCCGACACTCACATCGCCGACGAAGACGCCTGGATCTGCTCCGCGGTGCGGTCCGTCGACTTCTCCCTGTACTACGGCGACCACGCGGGCGTGAAGGACGTCACGATGGACATCCGCCCCTGCGCGGTGACGGCCATCATTGGCCCCAGCGGATGCGGAAAGAGCACATTCCTCCGCAGCATCAGCCGCATGAACGACCTCGTGCCCAACACGCGGGCCGAGGGGCTGCTTGAAGTCAACGGGCAGGATGTTCACGACCGGCGGATCCACCTGGTCCATCTCCGCCAGCAGGTGGGCATGGTCTTCCAGAAGCCCAATCCGTTCCCCAAGAGCATCTACGACAACATTACCTACGGGCCGCGACTCCAGGGCATTCGCAGGCGGGCCGCTCTGGACGAGATCGTCGAGCGCTGCCTCCACGACGCCGCCCTGTGGGACGAGGTCAAGGACGACCTGCGGAAATCGGCCCTGGCGCTGTCCGGGGGCCAGCAGCAGCGCCTGTGCATCGCCCGCGCGCTGGGCACGCGCCCGAAGATCCTCCTGATGGACGAGCCCTGCTCGGCGCTGGACCCGATCGCGACGGGGCGCATCGAGGACCTCATCGCTCGCCTCAAGGGCGAGTACACCATCGTGATCGTCACCCACAACATGCAGCAGGCCGCCCGCGTCAGCGACGAGACGGCCTTCTTCTGCATGGGCGAACTGATCGAGTTCGGCAAGACGCGAGACATTTTTACGAATCCGAAGATGAAACAGACGGAAGACTACGTGACCGGCCGATTCGGCTAGTCGCCGCCGGGAGAACGATATGTCCGAGTTACAGAACCGCCTCGAGAAACTCATGCTCCGACTGGACTGCATGGGCATGCGCGTCGAGCAGGCATTCCTCGATGCGCTGGACGCCTTGCACAAGGGTGACGCCTCGGCGGGACAGCGGATCGACGACAACGACTCCGTCATCGATCACGAGGAAGTGGAGATCGAGCAGGAGTGCATCCGCCTGCTGGCGTTGTATCAGCCGGCCGCTATCGACCTTCGTACGATCTGCACCGTCATCAAGGTCAACAGCGATCTGGAGCGCATTGCGGACCTCGCGGCCAGCATCGGGCGGCGCGTCCGGCACCTCGTGGACGAGAAGGTCGACCTGACGAGCGACGCGGAGTTCTCCACGCTCGCGGCGCACGCGCGCGAGACCGTCGCCCGAACCGTTCGCATGGTCGCCCTCTCGGAGGCCGACCTCGCCGCGTCCGTCATCGCCCTCGACGACGAAACCGATGCCGCCTACCGGCGATTCCTCCAGTCGGTACTCGACGGGCACGTTCAGGCGCCCCGTCAGGCCGAGGCCGTCCTCGCGATGATGAACGTCGCCAAGGCCCTCGAGCGCATCGGTGACCTCTGCACGAACATCGCCGAGGACATCGTCTTTCTCCGCACCGGCGACATCGTTCGGCACTCCCGCCTGCCGGACGTGACCTAGGCATATCGGCGGGTCTGCCCAAGGAGGATCGCCTTGTTCTGCAGGGGCGATTTGGGGATAATACTCTTCCGGTGCACGGGATGGGCCCGGCACACGAAGAGGGTAGACATGCCGATTGCTGCCTGCCGCGGGCAGGGATTCCCAGGCAGGCCCCCAGACAGACACGGAGATTCCATCATGCAGCGACGCCAGTTCATGAAGACCGCAGCCACGGTGGGCGCGGGAGTGACCATCCTGCCGAGCGGCGTGCTTTCCGGCAAGGACGCCCCGAGCAACAAGCTGAACATCGCCCTGATCGGCGCCTACGGTCGGGCGACGGCCCACTACGGGTCGATCTCGAGCGAGAACGTGGTCGCCATCTGCGACATTCGGGAAGACAACCTGGCCAAGGCGGCCGCGAAGTTCCCGAACGCCAAGAAGTACGCCGACTGGCGGAAGACCCTCGAGCAGAAGGACATCGACGCTGTCGTCTGATGCACGTCGGATC
>CAZEJA010000014.1:0-16862 GCA_964512215.1 uncultured Planctomycetaceae bacterium | reverse complement strand
GTTGTCGCCCACCTGGATGTATGCGATCTCGCTCCAGGCCTTCTCCATGTTCGGAATCAGGTTGCCTTCCTGAATCTGCTGGTGGTACAGGTCGTCGAGGATCTTGCACGACGGGCTGCCGACCGCCTTGCAGATCAGGTAGCCCTGCGGGATCTTCCGCAGGAACAGCCCCGGATGGTTCGCCCACCAGTTCAACGGCTCGAGGACCATGGTCACGCCGACCGGCTCGAACACGCTCGAGGCCACCTTCAGGTTCTCGATGCAGTTGGCCGTCTGATAGTCCCACTCCAGGCGCGGATTGAATTGCCCGGGCACGACCGTGGTCCACTTCGCGTTGACACGCTTGGCCACTTCGACCATCGCCTTGGCGTTGCGGATGATCTCGTCCTTGACCTGCTTCGGGGGACTTACCAGCGCGGCCAGGCGCGAGACGAACACGCCCATCGTCATGCCTAACTGCGTCATCGTCTTGGCGATATTCGCCTGCAGATCCGGCGACTTGCGGGGCATGCTGTTGTCTTCCCAGGCCGTGAAGCCCTGGTCGGCTGCGAACTTGAGCTGGTCGATCGGGTCGCCGCCCGCGCTGTTCTTGAACATGTTGAAGTGCGGGGCGTACTTCATCTTGAACTTCGCCCGGTTCGCAGCCCCCCTCGCCGTCGCAGACGCCGCCCCCACCGATGCCGCCGCCGCTCCCGCCGTCAGCCCCGTCGTGATGAATTCCCGTCGATCCATGGTCGCACCTCGCAAGTAGTGTTCAGGGATTCCACAGCCCCGCCGTCCGATCCGGCGGGCGTGCAAACCGGTATCCTAACGGAGCGTGGCGGGAAACACAATCGCCCGACTCCCCAGGAGAGCCTGTCCGGGGCGCCGGGCGTTGCGCGATGTTGAGAATCGCCTGCGCATTGTTGTCTTTCGGCCCGTGGGGGCCTGTTGTAAGGTCGCGCCGGCGGTGGTATCGTGACAGGCCCGCCCGTCTTCCCGGCGGCGGACAAGCTCGGGGGGAAGGAGACGTGACATGCTGACGTGCTCGACCCCAATGGCCGTCCTGTGGTTCGTCGTTGCGGGCCTCGTTCTGGTGGCTGGATGCGCGGCCGAGGCGAATTCCGCGGTCCGAGACGTCCCGTCCCAGTCGCTCCAGCCGGTCCGGTTCCGACAGATCAAGATCGGCGGGTTCTGGAAGGACCAGGTCAAGCGCCTGACCGAGAAGTGGATTCCCCATTGCATCAAGCAGATGGAGAAAGGCGGGAAAGGGCAGGAGCTGCTTAACCTCGTCCATACGGCCAAGGTGCTCCGGGGCGAGCCCACGACGGGCAAGTTTACCGGCTGTCCGTGGTCCGACGCATACGTGTACAACACAATCGAGGCCATCTGCCTGGCCCTCGCGGTCGATCCAACGGGCGACAAGGCGCTGGCCGACGCCCAGAAGTTCCTACGCAGGAAGCTCGACGAGTGGATTCCGATCGTCCTGGCCGCCCAGATGGAGGATGGCTACATCCACTCGTTCCATACGGTCAACAGGCGTCCTCGCTACGCGAACATCCGGCATCACGAATTCTACGTGCAGGGGTATTTTCTGGAGGCGGGCGTCGCGCACTACCGGATGACCGGCGGGGAGGACCGGCGCCTGTACGACGCCGCCCGGAAGTGCGCCGACCATCTCTGCGCGAGGTTCGGCCCGCCGCCGAAGCGGAACTGGACGTACGGGCACGCGGGCATGGGCTATGCGCTGTGTCGGCTCTCGCGCCTCGTCAATGACGTCGAAGGCCCGGGCGAGGGCGACAAGTACTTCCAACTCGCTAAGTTCTTCTTCGATCACCGCTACGACGAGGAGAAGTACCGCCACGAGTACCACCAGTCGCACCTGCCGGTCCCGAAGCAGTCCAGCGCCGTCGGGCACGCCGTCCGGGCGACGTACTTCTACACGGGCATCGCGGACCTGGCGATGCTGACCGGCGACCGGGCCTACTACCGGGCCGTCGACCGCATCTGGGACAGCGCCGTGAACCGCAAGCTCTACATCACCGGCGGCGTCGGGGCGTCGCACCAGGGCGAGGCCTTCGACGAGGACTACGAACTGCGGAACCACGGCTACTGCGAATCCTGCGCCGGTTGCGGACAGTCGTTCTGGGCCGACCGTATGCACCGCATCCACCAGACCGCCCACTACGTCGACGTCCAGGAACGCGTGCTCTACAACAACATCCTCGGCGCCATCGAGCTGTCCGGGGAGAACTTCTTCTACCAGAACCCGCTGACGTCGGGCACGGCCCGCTACCCGTGGCACGGCTGCCCGTGCTGCATCGGCAACATTCCTCGGGCGCTGCTGGCGATCAAGGACCTGATGTACGACCTCGGCGACGGCGGCAGGACGCTCTTCGTCAACCACTACCTCACCAGCGAGGGGACGATTCCCGACGTGGCGGGCGGGTCGCTGCGCGTCGAGCAGCGGACGGAGTATCCGTGGAAGGGGGATGTCGCGCTGATCCTGACACCGGGAAAGGCTCGGTCGTTCACGGTGAAGCTGCGGATTCCCAGCCGGGCGGAGAGCGCCTTGTACACAGCCACGCCGGATGTGGCGGAGCAGTGTGCGGTCAAGATCAACGGCCGGCGTCGGAAGCTCGACCTGGTCGATGGGTACGTGAGCATCAGGCGAACGTGGAAGGCGGGTGACCGCATCGACCTGGCGCTGCCGATGGACGTGCAGCGGATCCACGCCGACGAACGGGTCCAGGCCGACCGGGGTCGGGTCGCACTGCAGCGCGGGCCGTTGGCGTACAACATTGAGAGCGTGGATCACGACGCCGACCTGAAGAACATCGTCCTGCCTGCCGATGCACCGCTCCGGGCGATCTGGCGGGGGGATCTGCTCGACGGTGTGACGGCGATTGAGTGCGACAGGCCGAGGCTGCTGGCGGTTCCGAACTATGCCCGCCTCAACCGCGGCGGGCGCTCGCAGGTGTGGATTGTGGAGGACCCCGACCGGATCGTGCCCGAGGCGCTCACGCGGAAGGTCGCCAAGCCGGTCGAGCGCAAGGACCTCGACAAGCGGAAGGTGGACCGGGTCCTGATCGGGATTCGCGACTCGGAGAGGGTCCACAAGCTCAAAGGCCAGCGGACGAGCAGCGGCATTCACCGCAACCGCAACTGGCGTCACGCCGGCGGCGGGTGGTTCAGCTACACGATGAAGGTCCTGCCGGATGCGCCGATGGCGCTGCTGTGCACGTACTGGGGCAGCGACTCGGGCTCGCGCGAGTTCGAGGTCCGGGTCAGCGGCAGGAAGATCGCCACGCAGAAGCTCGACCGCAACCGCCCGGGCAAGTTCTTCGACGTGGAGTACGAGATTCCCCGGGAGTTGACGGCTGGCAAGAAGACGGTGACGGTCCGGTTCGAGGCGCTCCCGGGTAACACGGCTGGCGGGGTGTTCGATTGCTGGACGCTGCGAGCGAAGTAAGCTCCGCGCACTCAGAAAGGCGGCAGGACGTGAGCAGAGACGGGACGATGCGATGGGGAGTTCTGGCGGCGTTGGGCTGCACCGTCGTGCTGAGCGCGAGCGAGTTGCCTGCCGCGCAGAGGCCCGCCAACGCAGCGCCGGTCAAGCCGAACGTCATCTTCGTCTTCATCGACGACATGGGCTACGCCGATCCGAGTTGCTTCGGCAATCCGGTGGTCAAGACGCCCCGCATCGACCGCCTGGCGGCCGAGGGCGTGCGACTGACGCAGTTCTACGTGAACTCGCCCATCTGCTCGCCGTCGCGGGTGGCCGTCACGACGGGGCAGTACCCGGCGCGGCATCTGATCCACTCGTACCTCGCCGCCCGGTCGAAGAACCGCGCACGCGGCATGACGGACTTCCTGAGCCCCGACGTGTTGACGATGGGCGACGTGTTCAAGGCGGCCGGCTACGCGACGGCGCATTTCGGCAAGTGGCACATGGGCGGTGGGCGCGGCGTTCAGGACGCCCCGACCCCGCAGGCGTACGGCTTCGACGAGTCGCTGGTCAACTTCGAGGGCATGGGCGAGCGCATCGAAGGCCCCAAGCACGGCTGGACGCAGACCTACGTCGATCGGTCCATCGACTTCATCCGCCGCAACAAGTCCCGCCCGTTTTTCCTTCGCCTGTTCCCCAACGACGTGCACGACAAGCACGTCCCGCCGCCGGGGACGGATGCGAAGTGGAAGTCGGTCACCAGGAACCCCTACGAGCAGAAGTTCTTCGCGGTCCTCGAGGAGATGGACCGCCAGCTCGGGCGCGTCGTCGACGAGATCGACAAGCTGGGGCTGGCCGAGCGGACGCTGATCGTCTTCACCAGCGACAACGGCCCGACCGACTGGCCGCGGTATTACAAGGAAGGTTGGACGCCGCCGGGCTTCGCGGGCCCGTTCCGGGGGCGGAAGTGGTCGCTCTACGAGGGGGGCATACGCATGCCGTTCATCGTGCGATGGAAGGGGAAGATCCCCGCCGGGCGGACGGACAAGCAGACGCTCTCGATGGGCGTGGACCTGCTGCCGACATTATGCAGCCTGACGGGGCTCGACATCCCGAAGGGCATGGACGGGCAGGACGTCAGCAGCGCCTGGCTTGGCAAGCCGCGAAAACGCAGGAGCCCCGTGTTCTGGGAGTACGGCCGCCGGGAGGGCTACCTCCCGCCGGGCAACAAGGACTTCCACAGCCCGCCGCTGGCGGTCCGCGAGGGCGACTGGAAACTGCTGATGCACCAGGACGGCAGCGGCGTGGAGTTGTACAACCTGGTCGACGATCCGAAGGAAACGACCAACCGCGCCGCCGCCGAGGCGGGCATCGCCGCGTCATTGAAGAAGACACTCTCCGCCTGGCGGGCCTCGCTGCCGGAACTGCCCGCCAGCCAGGCTGGTCGCGTCAAGACGACCATCGGCTACGATCCAACCAAGGGCATCATCACGCCGAACGGCGCCGCCCCGCGCCGCAAGGCAAAGGCGGTCACGTTCGGCCTCGACGCCTTGGCGCGACTGTGCGTGAAGCACGGCGCGACGTCGCGCGTTCGCAATGGGGCGACGGTGTGGACGTTTGACGGGAAGGACGACTATCTCGATTTGCCGAAAGCGAAGGCGCCTTCCGTGGCCGGTCGGGCCATCCGTATCCAGGCCGAGATCACGCCGCAGGGGACCAGCGGCGTTGTGCTTGCCCACGGAGGCGACAAGACGGGATACGCCCTGTACCTGAAGGGCGGCAGGGCGGTCTTCTCCGTCTGCGTCGACTGGAAGCGAACCACGGTCACCGCCGACGCTCCGCTCGCGAAAGGTCGTCACGTTCTGGCAGCGTCCCTCGGGGCCGATGGGGTGATGACGCTGGGTGTCGACGGACGAACGGCGGCCTCGGGCAAGGCGGCCGGTCCGCTTGACGTCGATCCGGGCGACTCGGTTCAGATCGGCGCCGACCGGGTCAAGCCCGTGGGGGACTACGAGGTCCCGAATCCGTACCGCGGCGAGATCAGCAAGCTCGTGCTGGAGACTGGAGACTAGAAGGCATTGGATTCGGGAGACATCCCATGCGGATCGCACCGAAGGCAGCCGTACTGATCCTGGCGATTCTCTGTGTCGGTCTGCTTGCCGACGGGCTGGTTGCCGCAGCGCGGCCGCGGCAGCCCGTCGATTCCGCCGCCCCGGCGCCGGCAGTGTCCCCGGTGGACGTAGCGCTTTCGGTCGACCCGGACAAGGTGGTCGGGCCTGTTCACGAGTTCATCTACGGGCACTTCTACGAGCACATCTACCACTCCGCCAACGGCGGGCTGTGGGGCGAGATGGTCTGGAACCGCAGCTTCGAGGAGATGACCGGTGGGGGGGCGTGGCGCGTCTCGGGCCAGACGCTGGACCAGACCGGCGCGGGTACGAATCTGCGATACACGTTCGGCGACACGTCGTGGGGAGACTACGAATTCGCCCTCGAGGCCCAGAAGGCCGGCGGCAACGAGGGGTTCCTGATCTTGTTCCGCGTCAGGAACGACAAGGAGTTCTACTGGTGCAATCTGGGCGGCTGGCGGAACCAGCGGCACAGCCTGGAGCGCGGCGTGAAGGGGCGCGACCGGTGGGGTCCGGTCGGCAAGAGCGTCAAGGGCAGCATCCGGAAGGGTAAGTGGTATCGCATTCGCGTGCGATGCGAGGGGCGTCGCTTCCAGGTGTGGCTGGACGACAAGCAGGTGTTCGACTTCACCGACGACGCCAAGTCGCATCTGCGAGGCAAGGTCGGCGTGGGCACGTGGAGCACGCAGGCGAGGTTCCGCAACATGAAGGTCACGTCGCTGGACGGGAAGGTGCTCCACGAGGGGCTGCCGAAGCGACAGAGTACGGCGGCGGTCTCGCGCTTCTGGGAGAGTTACGGGCCGGGGCGGTTCGAGCAGACCGACACCAATCCGCTCAACAGCCACGCGTGCGTGCATGTGGTCGCGGCCGGCAGGGAGGCGGGGCTGGCTCAAGCGCCGCTGCGCGTGCGCAAAGGCGAGACGTACCGCGGATCGGTCTGGGTGCGAGGCAAGTCGCCGGGCGGGTTGGTCGTGCGACTGCTCGACGGTGAGAAGACTCTCGCGGAGATGCCGCTGCCGGACCCGACGGCGAGATGGGAGTCCCGGGCGATACTGCTTACGGCGAGGGCCGGCGCGGACAATGCGACGCTGCAGGTCGGCGTATCCGACGGGGGCGACGTATACATCGACCAGGTCAGCCTCATGCCCGACACGGCCGCGAAGGCAGGAGGATTCCGCCCTGACCTGTTGAAGGCGATCGCGGACATCCGCCCGCCGATCATCCGCTGGCCCGGCGGGTGCTTCGCCTCCCCGTACCGCTGGAAGCACGCGATCGGCCCGCAGCACAAGCGGACGATCTACCCCCGGACGATCTGGGACGACCGCGACGTCAACTCGCTGGGCACGGATGAGTTCATCGACCTCTGCCGCCGCGTCGGGGCCGAGCCGCTGATCGTCGTCAACATCGGCTCGAAGCGATGGAACCCCGGCCTGGAGAACCACGACTTCCTCGCCGAAGCCCTCGACTGGATCGAATACTGCAACGGTTCGGCCACGAGCACGTGGGGCAAGGTCCGCGCCGCCAACGGGCACCCCAAGCCCTACAACGTGAAGTACTGGGAGATCGACAACGAGACGTGGCACATGGGGGACGAGGTCTACGCGGCTGCGGTCAACCGCTTCGGTCCCGCGATGCGGAAGGCCGATCCGTCGATCACGCTGCTCGCCTGCGGGTCTGGCGGATACCGACAGGAGTGGAACCGCACGGTCATCAACCGGGCGGGCAAGAACTTCGACTACATCAGCACGCACCACTACGAAGGCCCGGACAATTACGCCAGCGGCCCTCCGAAGGACGAAGCCTTCTACCGCGAGTTGAAGAGGATCATCGCGGCCTCGCCGAACCCGAAGATCAAGGTCTACTGCTCGGAGTGGAACGCCCAGAGCACCGACTGGCGGACGGGCCTGTACGCGGGGGGCATCCTCAACGTCTTCGAGCGGTGCGGAGACTTCTTCGAGATCGGCGGGCCCGCGCTGTTCCTGCGGCACGCGTCGGCGACCAGGTGGGACAACGCGTTCATCAACTTCGACCACCGCACGTGGTTCCCCGCGCCGAATTACGTGGTGATGAAGCTGTGGCGCGACCACTACGCGCCGCACCGCGTCAAGCTCACCGGCGAGCCGGGCGGGTTGAACGCGGTGGCGACGAAATCGGCCGACGGGAAGACGGTGTATCTGAAGGTCGTCAACCCGACGGGCAAGCGGGTGACGGTGACGCTCGACGTCGGCGGCACGTTCCGCCCGGGTACTGCGACACTGAAGCTCGTCGCGCCGGGCAGCCTGGAAGCCCGCAATACGCTGGCCGATCCCAACGCCGTTCGTGCGGTCGATGCCCCCGTCGTCTCGACCGGACGCTCTGTCGCCTTCACACTCCCGCTACTGTCGGCGGGGGTCGTGACCGTTCGAGCGAAGTAAACGGGTGCCGTGGTTTGCGGAGCGCAGCGCAGCAACCACGTTGCTTCCGTTGCCCGCGCCACGTGGTTGCGGCTGCACCGCAAACCACGGCACCCGGCCGCAGAGCGGGGGCAGGCACGAGAACGACCGTGCCCGTCGCCATCTTGCTCCATCCCCATTTTGCTTGCAGTTGGGGCGTCGCGGGCCCATCATCTGCAGGCAAGATGCGGAATCGATGGGCATACTTCCGGCCGGTGTGCGAGTACCTGGGGCTGCTGATCTGGTCGGCCGGGCTGCTGATGCTCGTTCCGTTGGCCGTCCGGGCCCTCTTCGCCGACGACGGCGCCGACGTGCCTGCCCATGCCTACTGGGTTCCGGCCGTCGTCGCGATCGTCGCCGGGGCGGCGTTGAAGCGCAATCTCAAGTTCCCTCCGCTGGACAACCGCCGCGCCATGGTCCTCTGCGCGCTGGGCTGGATTGTCGTCTCCGCCGTCGGGGCCGTGCCGTTCTGCCTGGGCATCGGCATGGGGTTTCTCGACGCGTACTTCGAAACCGTCAGCGGCTTCACGACGACCGGCATCACCATGCTGAGCGGAGTGGACCACCTTCCGCTGAGCATCCTCTTCTGGCGATCGTTTATCCAGTGGCTGGGCGGACTGGGCATCCTGACGTTCTTCCTGGCGATCCTCTACACGGGCGGGTCGGCCGAACGACTGTTCGGTGCCGAGAGCCACAAGGTGTTCTCCCGCCGTCCCGTGCCGAACCTGGCGCGGTCGTTGCGGATCCTCTGGCTGGTCTACCTGGTCTTCACCGTTCTCCTCGCCGTCGTGCTCACTCTGGAGGGCCTGACCACCTTCGAGGCTCTGACGCATGCGATGACGTCGGTGTCGACCGGAGGCTACTCACCGTACGACGCCAGCATCGGTCACTTCCGGCAGGCGGGGTACGCCTGCGCCACGCTGATCGAATACACGATCATCCTGGGCATGCTCCTGGGCGGGATCAACTTCTTCGTTCACTACCGCGTGTTGCGCGGCGGCGTGGCGGCGCTGTGGGACAGCCTGGAGATGCGCCTCTGGTGGGGCCTGCTGCTCGGCGCCACGGGACTGATCATGCTCGACCGCTACACCCACGGCGCGGCCGACGGTCTGCACGAGACGTTCCGCGGCAGCCTCTTTCAGGTCGTCGCCATCGCGACGACCACGGGCTTCGCCACCGAGGACATCGCTACGTCCGCCTACCCCGCGGCGGCGAGGCAGGTTCTCCTCGTGCTGATGGTCGTGGGTGGCTGCGTGGGTTCGACCAGCGGGGGCATCAAGGTCCTTCGGATCGGCATGCTGGCGAAGATGATCTCGCGCCAGGTACGGAAGCTGATCTACGGCCCGGCGTCGATCCAGCCCGTTACCATCGATGGCGAGCAGGTCGAGGCGGAGGAGTTGCGGCGGGCCGCGGCGCTGCTGTTCATGTGGATCGCGCTGTTGATCGTCGGGTCGCTGGTGACGGCGCTGCTGTCGACCTACGACGCGGCGGCATCCGCGAGCGGCATGTTCTCGGCGCTGGGCAACATCGGCCCGTGTTACATCCCCACGCCCGAGTTGCCCGCCCTTCACCCCGCGATCAAGATCGTCTATATTCTCGGCATGCTGGCGGGCAGACTGGAAATCCTGCCCCTGCTGCTTCTCTTCAGTCGTCGGACCTGGAAGTAGGGCACCACCATGTACATTGTCATTGCGGGAGCGGGGCTGGTAGGCGCGGGGCTGGCCGGGCAACTCGTCGAAGCGCGGCACGACGTGGTCGTCGTCGATCTGAACAAGGCCACGTGCGAACGGCTGGCGTCGCAGACCGGAACGCTCGCCGTCCACGGCAGCGCGACCGACATCGGCATCCTGGACCAGGCGGGCCTCGGCAAGGCCGACGTTGCGGTCGGTACGATGCGGGTGGACGCCGACAACCTGAGCTTCTCGCTGCTGGCCAAGAGCTTCAACGTCCCTCACGTCATCGCCCGCATGCGCGACCCGCGCTACGCCAGCGCCTACGAGCAGGCCGGCGTGGCGGCGACGGTGAACATCGTCGACGTGTTCGTCAACCAGCTCCTGCTGCAGATCGACGAGCCGCACCTGCGCCAGGTCGCGACGTTCGGCGCGGGCAAGGCCTCGATCGTCGTCGACAGCATCCCCAAGGGGGCCGTCGTCTCGGGACAGACCGTCAGCGAGATCGCCGCGGCAGCGGGCTTCCCGGCCGAGTGCGTGATCACCGGCATCTACCGAACGAAGGAGCAGGAGTTTCTCATCCCCCGCGGGTCCGCGAAGGTGCAGGCCGGCGACCGCGTATTCCTGGTCGCCGGAAAGCGAGATCTCCGCAAGGCATCGAGGTTCCTTCACCGGACGCGCGGAGCGGCTCCTTCCCCACAGGGGGCGTAGCGAAACGACGAGTCGTTGGTGAGTGAGGAGATCGCCTATGCCTGATCCGCGCCCCAATATTCTGTTCATCATGTCGGACGACCACGCGTCGCACGCGATGAGCTGCTACGGCAGCAAGATCAACACCACGCCCAACATGGACCGCGTCGCCAACGAGGGCATGCGGTTCGACAACTGCTTCTGCACGAACTCCATCTGCACGCCGTCGCGCGCGGTGATCCTGGCGGGCACGTACAACCACATCAACGGCGTGACCACGCTGGCGACGCACATGGACAACCGCCTGCAGACGTTCCCCAAGCTGCTGCGGGAGGCGGGCTACCAGACGGCCGTCATCGGCAAGTGGCACCTCGGGCAGGGCGAGGAACACTGTCCGACGGGTTTCGACTACTGGAACGTCCTGCCCGGACAGGGCCTCTACCACGATCCCGAGATGATCGAGATGGGCGAGAGGAAGGTCTTCCCCGGCTATGCGACGGATCTGATCACTGACTTCTCGCTCGACTGGCTGCGGGGGCGCGACCGCGAGCGCCCGTTCTGCCTGCTGTATCACCACAAGGCGCCGCACCGCGAATGGGAGCCGGACGACAAGCATGCCCACATGTACGACGACGTGGACATCCCCGAGCCCGACACGCTGTACGACGACTACGAGAATCGAGCGACGGCCGCCCGCGAAGCGAAGATGCGCGTCGGCGAGCACATGCACAGCGGCGACCTCAAGCGAGAGATTCCCGAGGGCCTCAAAGGTCACGCTCTCCGCAAGTGGGCCTACCAGTACTACATCAAGGACTACCTCCGCGTGATCGCCTCCATGGACGACAACATCGGCCGCGTGCTGGACTACCTCGACGAGGAAGGCTTGGCCGAGAACACCATCGTCGTCTACACGTCGGACCAGGGCTTCTTCCTGGGCGATCACGGCTGGTACGACAAGCGGTTCATGTACGAGGAATCGCTCCGCATGCCCTTCATCATCCGCTACCCGAAGGAGATCGCTCCCGGCAGCGTCAATCGGGACATGGCGCTGAATCTGGATTTCCCGGTGACGTTCCTGGATTACGCGGGCGTCGATATTCCGGCCGACATGCAGGGGCGTTCCATCCGCCCGCTGCTGCGGGGCGAGACGCCGCCCGACTGGCGGACATCGATGTACTACCGCTACTGGATGCACAAGGCGCATCACAACGTCTACGCCCACTACGGCATCCGCACGGAGCGGTACAAGCTGATCTACTACTACAGCGAGGCGCTCGGGCAGGAAGGCGCCGTCGACGAGCCCCACACGCCGGAGTGGGAGCTGTTCGACCTCGAGAAGGACCCGTGCGAGATGAACAGCGTGTATCACGATCCGGCCTACGCGGAGGTCGTCGCGGAACTCAAAGACGAGATGCACCGCCTGCAGGCGGACGTGGGCGACAGGCCCTGCAAGGAAGTGGACTGACCGTGAACGACGACGAGCGGGACGAGTTCGACGCGCTGGTCGAGGAGGTGCTCGACGAACTTCCCGCGGGCATCGTCTCGCTGCTGGATGAAGTGCCGCTGTTGGTCGAGGATGTTCCGCCGCCCGAGCTGCTGGCGGAGCTGGACGTCGCTCACCCGCTGCATCTGCAAGGCGTCTACACAGGCATTCCGCTGACGCGCCGCAGCGTGCGACACTCCGCGGTATTGCCGGACCGGATTCGCATCTTCCGGGAAGGCATTGCGGCCGCCGCCCGCCGCCGCGGCGAAGACGATGCGCTCAAGCACGAAATCCGCCGGACGGTCCTGCACGAGATCGGGCACCACTTTGGCATGAAAGAAGACGACCTGCGGCGGTTCGGGTATTAGTCTGAGAGAAGAACAGACCACAGAGACACAGAGGCCACAGAGAAGGCAAGGTGTCCCGCACAGAGAAGAGACAAAGTTCGATGCCTGTCTGAGGGTTCGCTGAATCCGCCGTCTGTCCTCTTCTGTCACGGCCTCTGTGTCCTCTGTGCCTCTGTGGTGGAACATCCGGGTTGGAGCGGACCGAACGCAGATGACCTACGACGATCAACTTGTTCTGAGAGTCAACGAGGTCTTCCATGATCTCGAAGGGGGCGACTACGAGCAACGCCATCCGGAGATCTTCGCGGAGGAGGTCGACCGGTGGCGGCGCATCGGCGAGCGGTTTCTTGCCGATCACGCCCCGGGCCTCCGTGTGCTGGACTTCGGGTGCGGGACGGGATTCGTGGCGATGCAGATCGGCCCGTTCCTGGGCGAGGGCGACCGGTTGGTCTGTGCGGACCTGTCGGCCCGGATGCTCCAGCGCTGTCGCGAGACGGTCGACGAGGCGGAGCTGGCGTGCCCTTGCGAGTACGTCAAGCTCGACGGGCGGACCGACCACTGGGACGCGGGCAGCTTCGATCTCATCACGCTGAACTCGACGCTCCATCACATTCCCGACCTGGGCGGCTTCCTCGCTCGGGCGGATCGCTGGCTGGCGCCCGGTGGGCGGATGATCGTCGGCCACGAGCCCAATCGGGCATTCTACACGAATCGACGTCTGCGGTTCTGGTCGGCGCTGTTGGGGGTGCTGGTCTCTCCGCGTCGCACGGCCGGAGCGATCCTGCGAAAGCTGAGGCTGATCGACCTTGCCCGTCTGCTGCTTCGTCCGTTCGGGCGCGGCCTGCAGGCGAGCCGCGAACTGCTCGACGCGGTGAATGCGAAGCTCCTCGAAGACGGCACGCTGACCACGCCGCTGACGAACGACGAGTTGACGGCGATCGTGGACATTCATTCCCCCACCGCGGGGGGCCGCCGCCCGGATCGCGGCATCGACCTGCCCGCACTCGTCGCCGCGCACCTGCCGCGGTGGGAGGTCGAGCACTTCGAGAGCTACAACCATCTCGGCGAGGCAGCTACCGGGCGCCTCGCCCGCCGCTGCGCCGCCCGCCTGGCGCGCAAGTACCCCGATTGCGGAGCGACCTTCCTGGCCGTCCTGCAAAAACGGTGAAGTTGGCTGATGAGCCCCGATTCACCGGGGCGAATCGGCCGGATCTGCTGCACGCCGCAGCTTGCGTGCCCCCCCGTACCGTGGGGGGCGTTGTGCTTGCACTTTTCCGGCAGGGGCGGTACTTATGGACGTCGGGCCCGACCGTACCGGGCGATGGTCCGCATCGTGGAATTGGCGAGGCGCATGTCCAAGCGAAATCTCATCTGGCTGGCCGTCATCGCAGCCGCGGCCGTTGCGGGCGTGCTGCTGGTTCGCCCGCCCGCGCCGCGCGGCGGCAGCCCCGGTGCGCGCCCCGGGCCTGCGGAACAGACGCGCCAACTCATCCGCGAGAGCTACTACCAGCCGATCCCCGAGGGACAGCTCAATCGTGCCGCCATCCGCAGCATGGTGGAATCGCTCGACGAATTCTCGAGTTACGTCCCGCCGGAGAAGGTCCGCGCGTTCCAGCGCCGGATGGCGGGCAAGGCGTTCGGACTGGGGCTTCGCGTGGAGATCGTCGGCGGGCACGTTCGGATCATCGGCCCGTTGGCCGACTCGCCCGCCCACCGCGCGGGGCTCGTCGCGGGAGACCGCATCGAGTCGATCGACGGGGCAGAACTGAACGGTCGGACGATCGGGCAGGTCCGGCGGCTCCTGTCCCCGGAGGACGATACGCCCATTGCCCTGGAGGTGCTGCGGGCGACGGGCGAGCGGGAGACGGTCCGCCTCTCGGGCGCGTCCCTGAACCTGGAGACCGTCACCGGTCTGTTCCGCGATGGCACCGGCCGGTGGGTCCACCTGATCGTGCCTTCCGAGGGCATCGCCTATCTGCGTCTCAGCGAATTCACGCCCGAGACGTCTCAGCAGTTCCAGCGTGCGTTCCGTCAGCTCTCCCGCCTGGAGGGCGTGGTGCTGGACCTGCGGAACAACCCGGGCGGTGCCCGCCCCGCAGCGATCGCGATCGCCGACATGTTCCTGCGCCAGGGGACGATCGTTACCGTCGAACATCGCACGGGCCCGCCGGAGCATCACGTCGCCCACGAGGCGGGGACGGCCCCCGACGTGCCGGTCGTCGTCCTCGTCGATGCGCGAACGGCGTCGGCGGCGGAACTTGTCGCCGGGGCACTGCAGGCGGGCGACCGGGCCGTGCTCGTCGGCGAGCGGACGCGGGGCAAGGGATGCATCCAGACGATGATCCCGCTGGGCGGGGACCTCGGGCAGATCAACCTGACGACCGCGTGGTTCCACTTCGGCTCGGGCGGGCCTATCATGCGCACGGCCGACGCGGACCGGTGGGGCATCGACCCGCACGTGCCCGTCACCATGCCCGCGGCGCGGCGGGCCGAACTGGACGGGCTGATCGCTCGCGAGGAAGTCCTGCCGCCGCCCAAGCCGACCACCCGCCCGGCCACGCGGGCGACGACCATCCCCGACGCCGCCCGGGCGACCCGATTCCTGAAACTGGACCCGCAACTCGACCGCGCCGTCGACCTGCTGCGAACGCCGCAGCGGATCACGCGGATTCTCAAGGACGCCGCCAAACAGCGCGCCGCGGACGCCAAGGCCCGCACGGAGAAAGCCCCCCAGCCCGAATGACCCGCCAGACGATGATCCTCGGCGTCGAATCCAGTTGCGATGAGACGGCCTGCGCCGTCGTCGCCGATGGGCGCGACGTCCTGGCCAACGTCGTCGCCAGCCAGATCGATCTGCACGCCCGCTTCGGAGGCGTCGTGCCCGAGATCGCCTCCCGCGCCCACATCGAGGCGGTCAACACGGTCATCGAGCGGGCGCTGGGCGAGTCCGGGGTCGCGCCGGGCGACATCGACGCCGTCGCGGTCACCTGCGAGCCCGGGCTGATCGGGTCGCTGCTCGTGGGCCTGATGGCCGCCAAGACGCTCGCGTGGGTCTGGGACGTGCCCTTGATCGGCGTGAACCACGTGTACGCCCATGCCTACGCGGCGGCGCTCGACGCTGAACCCATCGACTATCCCGCCGCGGCGCTGATCTGCTCCGGCGGGCACACGGCGCTGTACCGCTGTGACGGCCCGATCGATCTGCACCTGCTGGGCACCACGATCGACGACGCCGCGGGCGAGGCGTTCGACAAGGTCGCCAGCATCCTGGGGCTCGGCTACCCGGGCGGACCGGTCATCGACCGCATCGCCGCCGGCGCCGACGGACAAGCTGTCCCGTTCCCCCGGTCGTTATTGAAGGGGCCGTCGCTGGACTTCTCCTTCAGCGGGATCAAGACAGCCGTCCTGTATCACGTCAACGGCGTGCCCGGAGAACTCCGCGACGGACGAACGCGCCGCAAGCGCCGCAGGCCCGGGCCGCAGGCGCAGCGGGCGGCCGCGCAACCGAACGCGGGACGCGGGATCGAGCACTTCACCGAACAGGAGATCGCCGACGTGGCCGCCAGTTTCCAGGCCGCCGTCGTGGACACGTTGCGGATCAAGCTGCGCCGGGCCGCCAAGCAGACCGGCGCGGAGACGTTGATTCTGGGCGGCGGAGTCGCGGCCAACACCGCGCTGCGGACCGCTCTCGCGGACCTGGCAGACCGCCTCCGCTGCACCCTTCGCATGCCGGCCATGGCGTACTGTGTGGACAATGCCGCGATGATCGCCGGGGTCGGGTATCATTATCTGCAGGCCGGCCGGACCGCCGACCTGGACCTCGCCGCCCACGCGACCGTGCGGCGGTGAAACATCGTGGATTGAGGATCCCGCCCGCTCGTCTGGGACGAGTCCGGGCGGTAGAATGGTGACATGGATAAGAAAGCGCTGAAGGAACTGCTCGACGGTGTTCGTGCGGGCGACGTGAACGTGGACGAGGCGGTGGCTCGGCTGCGGCGGCTGCCGTTCGAGTCGCTGGGCTTTGCGACGATCGACCATCATCGGGCGATACGCTGCGGGGCGCCCGAGGTGATCTACTGCGGGGGCAAGACGCCGCAGCAGGTGCGGGAGATCTTCGGGCGACTCGCCGAGGAGGGGGGCAACGTGCTGGCGACGCGAGCGTCGACGGAGCAGGCCGACGCGGTCCTGGCGGACTTCCCCGAAGCGACGTTCGACGAGACCGCCCGGGCGATCACGCTGCGTCAGGGCGACGGCGCCGAAGCGGTGGGGCACATCGCGGTCGTGGCGGCGGGCACGAGCGACCTGCCCGTCGCGGAAGAAGCCCGTGTGACGGCGGAGATCATGGGCGCCCGCGTGACGACGCACTACGACGTGGGCGTCGCGGGCCTGCATCGTCTGCTGGCGTGTAGCGAGGAACTTCAGTCGGCTCACGTGATCGTCGTGACCGCAGGCATGGAAGGGGCGCTGGCGAGCGTGGTGGGGGGGCTGGTAGGCGTGCCCGTCATCGCCGTGCCGACTTCGATCGGGTACGGGGCGAACTTCGGGGGCATTGCGGCGCTGCTGGCGATGCTCAACAGTTGCGCCTCCAACGTCTGCGTGGTGAACATCGACAACGGGTTCGCGGGGGGGTACATCGGGGCAATGATCAACCGCCAGTCGGCAGGAAGCGGAGGGCAGGCGTGAC
>CAZEJA010000013.1:0-16940 GCA_964512215.1 uncultured Planctomycetaceae bacterium | reverse complement strand
CCCCCCGCGCTGCAACTGCGTGCTCTAGCAGGCCGGTCGCCGATCCGCTTGTCGCCGCGCGATGAGCGGACTATAGTCCTCGCGGAGCTTGGAGAGGCGGGCTCCGGAGAGAGCGGTCATGAGCTATGAGCGAGGCATTGCGGCGATTCGGCTTCAGGCGACGGATGTGATTCCGCACACGCAGTACGTCACGCACCCGGAGTGGGTGGCGCAGTTGCAGCAACGCGCGGGGCGGCCGGAGGCGAGCGTTCTCGAACTGCTGGACTTCGACTTCACGTTCTCCACGGATCGGCCGCAAATCGACCGCGGGCGGTGGACCGACATGGGACACGCCGTCTGGCAGGCGGATGGGAGCGATTACCGCCAACCCGTCGAGTCGCCCTTCCATGACCCCGAGGAGATCTACGCGCTCGATCCGTTCGAAGAGTACGGCCCGGTCGACCTCGACCAGCAGGTCGAAATCTACCAGGCGCGGGCGGATGCGAATCGCGAGATCGACTGCGTCATCCCCGGCGGGACGTACCGGTCCGTGGTCAGTTGGGCGATCGACGCGTTCGGCTGGGAGAATCTCCTGCTGGCCGCGGGGACGGATGCGCACCGTTTCGGCGAAGCGCTGAACCGCTGGGCGGACTACCTCATGCAGTACGTGCAGGCCTGGGCGAAGACGGACATCGAGGTCTTCCTGACGCACGACGACATTGTCTGGACGTCGGGGGGCATCTTCTCACCAGAGATGTACCGCACGTACGTGTTCCCGAACCTCAAGCGCTACTGGGACTGCGTCAAGGACGCCGGCAAGAAGGTGATGTTCTGCTCCGACGGGAACTACACGGAGTACGTTGACGACATCGCAGCCGCCGGGGCGGATGGATTCATCTTCGAACCCACGACCGACCTGGAGTACATCTGCCGCACGTACGGCCGAACACACGCGATCGTCGGCAACGCCGATTGTCGCATCCTCACCTTCGGAACGCCCGACGAAGTCCGCGCGGAGGTCAAGCGCTGCATGGACCTCGGGCGCGACTGCCCGGGCTTCTTCTTCGCGGTGGGTAACCACATCCCCCCCAACGTCCCGGTCGAAAACGCCGACGCCTGCATGGGAGCATACTGGGACCTGCGGGGACGGTAGACGGCGTTGGATCCCTCAGTCCCTTGGTCCCTTGGTCCCTTAGTCCCTTGGTCGCTTAGGCCCTTGGTCCCTTGGTCCCTTAGTCCCTTGGTCCCTTGGTCCCTTCTGCCCATTCCGTCCGCTCCCTCACGGTCGCGGCTCTCTTGTTCGCAAAGAGCCGGGCGATTATCATCTCCGCGATGGCAAGGGTGCTGCACATTATCGACCGCGACACGCCGGGCGACCTGCTGGACCAGCTTTCACTGCTGGCCGGGGCGGGCGAGCGGATCGTCTCGTCGGGTCCGCCCCCCGCGTGGGCGGAGTTCCGCCTGCCGGTGACGGTCGTGCACCGCCCGTTCGCGTCGGCGTGGCTGTCGGCGCGGTGGATGAAGGATGCCGCCCGGGGTGTGGACGTGATCCACGCCTGGTCGGCGTCGTCGGCCCCCGCGGGCGAGGCGCTGACCGAGCGCGTCGGCGGGCGGTTGATCGTCAGCCTCGCAGCCGCCTGGCAGGCCTGCGAAATGGGCGACCTGTTCGACGCCCTGCGTCTGGGCGTCGTGCCCGGCGCCGTCACCGTGCCCACCGAGGCCGCCCGGGAGGCCCTGTGCGGCGCGGGCGATGCCGCCGGCTGGATCGCCGTCCTGCCCCCCGTCGCGGCGCCGATCGACGACCGCGAAGCGCGCCGCCGCCGCACGCGCGAGGCGCTCGGCGCGACCGACGCCGACCGCATCATGGTCGCGCTGGGCGAGATGACCCGCTTTGCGGGACACAAGTACGCCTCCTGGGCCCACGCGATGTGCCGCCAGATCGTCCCCCACCTGCTGCTGATCCTGCCCGGCTGCGGGCCCATGGAGCAGCGCGTGGAGTTCTTCGCGGAGACCACCGGGCGCGACGAGGAAGTGTTCCTCACCGGCGACCGCTTCGAACGCGCCGACGTGCTGGCCGCCGCGGACCTGGCCGTCCGGTTCTGCCAGCGCGACTGCGGCACGGCGGCGCTGGCCGGCGCGATGGCGGCGGGGCTGCCCGTCGCCGCGGCGCGGACGCCCGACATCGCCGAGATCGCACCGCACGAGATCGGCGCGGTGCTGGCTGAATCCTGTGCGCCGCGTCACGCGACCGCGGCGCTGCTCCGCATCCTGGACGACCCGGACTTCGCGGCGCAGCTCGGCGCATCCGCCGCTCAGCGGGCCGGCGAACACTTCGACCCCGAACGCTGCCGACGGCGCCTGGACGACCTCTACGCCGCCCGGCCCGCGGGGGTATCCTGACCGGCGGCGCGTCCGCCCATCTGCGATCGACGCCATGCATGCAGCCGACACCAACTCGGACGGCGCGGAACGGCAAGACGGCGAGGTCCTCTATGCCGACGGCGCCGCTGCGCTGCTGAGCGCGCATGTCGAGGAGTTGGCCCGCCCGCAGGCTCCCGCCTGGGAGCAGGTCAAGCAGAACGCCTCGCGAACGGTCTACCGCGGGCGGATCGGCGACGAAGACGTCTACCTGAAGCACTTCCACAGCCGCACAATCGCGCACCGCCTCGGGCGGATGCTGGGCTACTCCGACGCCTTGGCCGAGATGCGGTACTCGCAGCACCTGCTCGCCCGCGGTGTCCCGGCCGTCCAGGTGCTGGCCGCGACGTGCGACGCGGGCGCCGAGTGGCTGGCCACGCGGGCCGTTACGTCGGCCGAGCCGGGGGACGAGTGGCACGAGCGACAGCTCGCGCGCGGGGAGCAAGGCGCTCGGGCGATCCGCACCGCGACGCTCGCCCTGGCGGACCTGATCGGGCGCATGCACGCGGCGGGCGTGATCCACCGCGACCTGCATTGCGGCAACGTGCTGGTGCGAAGCGACGCGGATCCGGTCGAACTGGTTCTGATGGATCTGCACCGGGCGTCGCTGCGGAAGCGCCTGTCGCGCCGGGCGCGGGCGGCGAACGTCGCCATGCTGCTGCACGACCGCCGCCACGTCACGACGCGGACCGACCGCCTGCGGTTCCTCCGCCGCTACCTGCAGGCCAGCGGCGCGACGGGAGCGCTGCGCGGGTGGGAACTGCAGATCGACGACTTCGCCCGGCGTCACACGCGCCGCCTGAGCCGCCAGCGCGACCGCCGGGCGCGAGGCACGAACCGTTACTTCGCACGCCTCCGCCTGCCCGGGGGATGGCGGGGGCACGTCGTGCGGGCCTCGAAGCGGCGATTGGCGGATTCGCAGGCCGCCACGCTTGAGTTTGACGACGACGCCTGGCGCGAGGCGCTGAAAGACCCCGCCTCCCTGCTGGCGGGCGAGGGCCGCACCGTCCTGAAGGACTCGCCCTCCAGCCTCGTCATCCGCCGATCGCTGACGGTGGGCGAGCACACGCTTGAGGTCGTCGTCAAGCGCGCCCGTCGCAAGTACGGCTGGAAGCTGCTGATCGACTGTTTCCGCACCAGCCGGGCACTCCGCGCGTTCCGCCTGGGGCACGCCTTGCTTGCCCGGCGGATCGCCAACGTCCTGCCCCTGGCGGCCATCGAGCGCCGCACCGGTCCCCTGCTGACGGACAGCATCCTGATCACCGAGTTCGTCGACGACGTGAAACTGAACGATTTCTTCAGCCGCAGACCGGCCTCCGCAGAGCAGCGCCGCCTCGCCCGCGACGTCCTGTGGCGGACGGGGCGCCTGGTCCAGCGGCTGCACGACCACGGCTACGCTCATCGCGACCTGAAGGCGAACAACATCCTGGTGCACACTTCGCCCGCGGGTCAAGCCGAACTGGTCCTGGTAGATCTCGACGGGTTGCGACCCGTGCGAGTGCTGACGGTGCGCCGGCGCTACCAGGGGTTAATGCGCCTGGGCGTGTCGCTGCTGAAGTGCCCCGCGGTCACGCACGCGGGGCGCCTGCGGGTACTGCTGGCCTACCTCCGCCGCCCCGGATGCGGGCGGGTGAACTTCAAGCCCGTCTGGCGCGTGCTCGAGGAGTGGTCGGACCGCAAGCTCCGCCGACAGATCCGCTCGCGCGGGCGGGCTGGGCTCGACGTGCCCCGGCGCATCCTGATCATCAAGCCCAGTTCGTTGGGCGACGTCGTCACGGCCGTGCCGGTCCTCCGCGCCTTGCGGCGCGCGTTTCCGGATGCCCACCTGTCCTGGCTGCTGTCTACGAGCTGTGTGCCGCTGATGGAAGGCGACCCGGACCTCGACGAGATCATTCCCTTCGACCGCGGCGGCATGGGGGCCTGGTGGTACTGGCTACCCGCGACGAAGAAGCTGCTCGCATTGCGCCGGTCGCTGCGCGACGGGCAGTTCGACTGGACGATCGACCTGCAGGGCCTGCTCCGCAGCGGACTGTTCACACGCATGACGCGGGCGACGCTGCGGGCGGGCTTTGCCAATGCCCGCGAGGGCGCGACGCGGTTCTACAACCGATCCATCGACGTGGCCGCGACGCACACAATCGAGCGAAACGTCGAACTCATCTGCGCCCTGGGCGTGGAGGCGTCTACCAAGGACATGACGCTCGAGCCGACAGACAGGGGGCGGGCCTACGCGGAGCAGGTCTGCGGCGAGTTGGGCTGTGCCGCGGGCGAGTACGTCGTCTGTGTGCCCCCGACGCGCTGGGCAACCAAGCGGTACCCGGTGCGTCACTGGCGCCGCGTCGTAGCCGCCCTGACCGCCGACCGCCCCGTCGTGCTGCTGGGCGCGCCGGGCGATGAGGCGTATTGCGGCGCCGCCTGCGAAGGCATCGACCGCGCCGTCAGCCTGGCCGGACGCACCGACATCCCGCAGATGGTCGGCGTGATCGCCGCCTCGGCGGGAGTCGTCTGCAGCGACTCGGCCGCCATGTTCATCGCCCCGGCCGTCGGGGTCGGCGTGGTCGTGCTGGTGGGCCCGACGCGCGTCGAACGCACGGGACCGGTGGGGTCCGGACGGGCCCTCGTCGCCGACGTGCCCTGCCAGGGTTGCCTCCGCAAGCGGTGTCGGCATATAACTTGCATGGAGTTGATCGACCCCGCCGCCGTGGTCGCCGCTGCAAACGAGCTGTTCGCCCCCGGGAGTAGCTGATGCCGATTCGGTACGTCGCCAAACGCCTGGAGCGTTTCTTCATCTATCGCGTCCTGCACGTGGACGACACGCCGCATCGCATCGCGCTGGGGATGGCGATCGGGATCTTCGTCACGTGGCTGCCCTGCATCGGGCTGCAGATGGTCCTCACTGTCGCGCTGTCGGCGCTGCTGGGCGCCAACAAGCTCGTCGGCGTGCCCTTCGTGTGGATCTCCAACCCCGCGACGCTCCTGCCCATCTACGGGCCGAACTACTACGTCGGCAGCGTCCTGCTGGGCGGGGACTTCACCTGGTCGCGGTTTGTCGACGCCATGAGCAAGGCGTCCGAGTTCTCCGGCACGTGGACGGCGAAGATCCAGGCCTACTGGGAAGCGTTCTGGCCGATCTTCCCGCCGCTGTGGCTGGGCAGCGTGATCGTCGCGGCCGGGCTGGGCGTGCTGACCTACTTCGGCATCCTCTACGCCGTCGTCACCTACCGCAGACGCCGCGACCTCCACCGCCGCGAACGCCGCGAGCGCCGAGGCCTGCCCGCCACGCCCGACGACACCGACCCGTCCTGATCCCGCGCTCTCGTGTTTCACCACAGAGACACAGAGGTCACAGAGATTCATGCAAGCAAGAGCGGAGGCGGGCGGCTCCGGGTTCCATCCCTGGAGTTACCGTCGGCGCCCTGCAGGTAAGTTCCAGCGCACCGCGAGGATACTGACAGAATGCTCTCTGTGTTCTCTGTGTCTCTGTGGTAAGCCGTTCGGCCTAGACCGTGCCGGCTTCCGCGATGGCTTCGAGCATGGCGCGGGCCTTGTCCATCGTTTCGCGGTACTCGCCGTCCGGCTGGGAATCCGCGACGATGCCGCCGCCGACCTGGACGTGGGCGTCGGACCCGTCGCAGACGACGGTGCGGATCGCGATGTTCCATTCGCACGACCCGTCGACGCCCACCGTGCCGATGCAGCCGGTGTAGACGCCTCGGGCGACGGGCTCGATTTCGTCGATGATCTCCATCGATCGGATCTTCGGCGCGCCGGTGATCGACCCGCCGGGGAAGGTCGCCTTCAGCAGCCCCGCGAGCCCGACGCGTTCGTGCAGTCGCCCGGTCACGGTGGCCACGAGGCGGTGCGGGTCGACCACGCGAACCGACCCGTACTCGCAGACGCGCCCGAGGTCGTTGCGGAGCAGGTCGACGATCATGGCGAGTTCCGCATTGTCCTTGGGGCTGGCCACGAGGTCGGCCGAAGCGAGTTCGTCGACGATGCGGTCGCCGACACGCGGACGCGTGCCCTTGATCGGACGCGTCAGGACGTCCCTCCCGCGGACGCGGAGGAACAGTTCGGGCGAGCTGGAGACGACCGCGCAAGATCGGCCGGCCGCCTCGAAACTCAGGTACGCGGCGTACCACGCGGGGTTGCGCCGGCGCAGGGCGCGGTAGATCGCCTGCGGCGCGGGCGCGTCGCGCACGGTGAGGCGCTGCGAGAGATTCACCTGGAAGATGTCGCCCGCCGCGATGTACTCCACGCCGCGCGCGACGGCGCGGCGGTAGTCTTCGGGGGAGAAGTTCGCCTCGCCCGCCGCGGCCGGACGCACGGCGGCGTCCGCGGCTTCGGTGCGGGACGGGGCCTGCTCGGGAGCTTTGTCCACCGCCGCCGCGGCGATCTCGCGCAGTGCGGCCGCGGCCTGTCCGGCTCCCTCGGGAGGCGTGTCAAACTCCAGTTCCACCAGCGACCAGCCCTGCTCGATGGCGTCGTAGACGAGCACGGCGTCGTAGAACGCCAGCCGCAGGTCGGGCAGGTGCGTGTCGCGGGGCGCCCGCCCGGGCAGTCGCTCGACGTGCCGCCCCACCTCGTACCCCACGTAGCCGATCCACCCGGGCACGTAGCCGGCGCCCGCGGGACGCGGACCTTCGCAGGACGGCGCCATCGCCTCCTTGAGAGCGGCCCAGATGTCCGTCGACCCCTCGGCGACCGTGCATCCGGCGCGATCGGTCAGCACGCCGTCGCGCAAGGTCAGCGTCTCCAGGGGCAGGCAGGCGAGCACGGAGTACCGCCCGTACTGTTCATGCAGCGCGGACGACTCCAGCAGCGCGGGGTCGACCTGCCGACAGAGGTCGTCCAGCAGCGCCCCGGGCGGACAGTCCAGTCCGACGGGCCGGGCGACGACCCTCCCCTTGGTGGTGCGCGTCGAGAGTGCCATGCTGTGGGCAGCCCGTCGGGCGGGTCAGAACTTCGTGCCCAGGCTGCGGAACTCCTCGCGGGTCAGGTTCTTGACCGCCTTGGCGGCGGCAGCTTCGAACGGATCGCTGCTGCTGGAGAAACGCTCGAGCAGCTTGTTCATCTGCCGCATGTCGCCCCGCCGGTCCTCGTGCCGGAACTTGACGATGCCCAGACTGAGAATCGCCTGGACGCGCCACGTGCGGTCCTGGTCCTTCTCGATGATGTGGAACACGTCGCCGGGCTTCGGATCGGTCGACCAGAGGATCCGCTGCTTCTCACTGAAATCGCGCTGGATCGTGATGATCTCGTTCATGTAGGCGGCCACCCGGGCCATCTTCTCGCCGTGCTCCGGGCCCCAGTCCCGGTAGACCGACTGCAGACCGCCCAGCGCGTCCATCTGAATCCCGAACCCCGTGCGAACGACGTAGAGGTTGGCGCGTTCTTCCGACAGGTGCCAGCCCATCACGAACATGTTGAAAAGCACCGTCTCCGCCTGGGCGTACTTCTTGGACTCGTGCAGTTCGCGGGCGAGGATGAACATCGCGCCGGGAACCGCCTGCAGGCCCACGGCGGGCTTGAACCGGTAGCCGACCTCGAACGTCCTGGGCGTGTGCGTGAAGGTATACTCCGCGGTCGCCTTGTCGGCGCCCGCGGCGACCAGCGAGGCGATCTTCCGCAGGGCGGCCATGCGGGTGGGGGTGCTTTCCCGGCCCGCCACCGGGGCTTGCTCGTGCGCTCGGTGTCGGGCGACTGCGAGGGCCTGGATGTAATCGTCCGCCGCGTTGCCCGCGCCGCCGGGCTTCGCGCCGATGATGTCGCCCACGGGGATGCTGACCTTCTTGAGGTCCATGAACCCCTCCTTCCGCGTCGCCAGGGACGGGCGCGAGGGCGAGGGGATGACGACTTTCATGATGATCACGACCAGCAGACCGACGACAAGCGTGCCCGCGGCGATCCAACCCAGTTTGCTACCCATCCGTCCTGCTCCTCTCGGGACGCAGCCGTCCCATCGAACGCGCCGCCGCGCGGGGTCTACTTGCCCCGGGGCGGCACGATGAACATCGTACCCAGATTGCGCGGGTCATAGAAGTACCTCGGGGCCTCCGACCAACTGGACGCCTCGGCGCCCGGCGTGGCGAACCGCGTGAAGTTGACGGCCCAGAATTTCGCCTTCGCCTCGGCCCCGAACGCCGACAGGGGAATCGCCATTTCCACCGACCAGAAGTCGTCGTCCTTGTGGACCGCTACCGAGGCCGCCACAGGCCAGGCGCGTGCGGCGCCCAGGGGCGGATCGGTGTGGACGCCCCGCTCGGTCAGCAGCACGCCGTTGGGCTTGACCGCGATGTGATACAGATCCTCGGGGCCCGTGGCGTCGGCGCCGGGGTCCAGGATCACTTCCACGAGGTCCTCCCCGCAGGCCATCAACTGCTCGTAGTGCAGCACGTTGCTCGCGCGGGCCTTCACGCCGGGCACGTCAGGCTCGACGCAGCGGAAGCCCACGTACAGGTTCTTCTCGTCATACAGCACGAACGCCAGCGTCTGGCGCTGCGCCAACCCGTCGCCCGTCCGTCCGCGGCGCCCGATCAGGCGGAACGCCCCGGCTGCGTTGCCCACCCGCATGGGCCAGTCGTCCAGACGACCGTCGATGACCGGCGCGTGGGTGACCGCGCCGGCCTGCAGAAACGGCACGGGCGCCACGAGCGTCCGCGCTTGCCGCGCATCGGTCGTGATCGAAACCGGCAGCAGCATCTTCGCCCCGTCCCCGGAGGGGACGTACGTGCCCTCCAGCGTCAGTTGGACGACGCGCCGGGTCGCGGGGGGCAGGGGCGAGAGGTTGACTTCGTCGGTCACCGCCTTCCAGCCGGCGGGAAGCTCGTCGACCTTGACGAGGCAGTCGACGTTGCGCCCGTACTCGTTGTACAGGTCCAGCAGGACCGTCGCGCGGAGGCGTCCGGCCTTGCCCGTCGGCGTGACGCGCCCGCGGACCTGCTCGACACGGACGCGGTGAGTCCGGTCGTCGAACTCCTTCCACTTCAGGCGCTGTTCGAGGAGCTTGTGGCTGCTCTGCCCGATGGGATGGACGGCGGCCTGCACTTCCTCGGCCAGCAGGCGCCGCGCCATCTGCCACGTCCTCGCATCCTGAACCCACCCGTCGAGGCGGGGGTCGAGGTAGTTGTCGCCCACCGCGTCGAGGGCGGCGTAGCGGGTCATGGAGTTGATGATCGCGTCGGCGAGCCCGCCGCGTTGTCGCTGCTGGAGGACCCAGAGGTAGGCGATGTCCTGCAGCCCGCGCCGCAGTCGCTTCAGGCGGGTCGAGGGCAGCACGCCCTGGATGCCGGCCATCGTGCCCGGGTAGAACAGCCGCGTCTCCGCCCCGGCGGCCGTCGCGAACGGATCGTCCGGCCAGTGGAGCACTTCGGGCAGGAACAGGCCCGTGCAGCGGTACTTGACCGCGAACCAGGGGATGGCGCGGACGTCGGCGGGCGTGGCGACCACGCCGAGGCTGGGCAGGTACGGGGGCTGACCCGGGGACAGCCACGCCCCGAGAAGCGGCTTGTCATCTCGCACGAGGGGCGCCGCCACCGACGGGTCGAGCAGGTGCCCGGGCGGCGCGATGATGTCGACCAGTTGCGAGAAATCCTGCGGCACCTTCCATCCGGTCGCCCGGGGCGGCTTCGGGGGCAGAGGGCTGAGGATGGGCGTTTCGGTGTCGGCCGCCCGGGCGAAGCGCGCCAGGCGGGCGAATCGGTCGTAGGCCTCGCCCCCCACCACGCCGCGGTACGGCCAGAGGAACACGCGGTCGCCCGTGTCGATGTCCTCGCCGAAATGCCTGCGCGACTCGACGACGAGGCTGCCGACGGCGTCGGCGTAGGCGTCACTGTTCACGCCCCCGTAATGCTGGGGGTTCGGCCAATCGTGGCTGAGCGGCAGGGGCCAGGCGGGGCACCCGATGCGGTCCTCGAAGGCGGTGCCCTTGAGGTACGGCAGGACGATGGCGTCGTAGTCTTCCCAGTTGACCTGCAGCGTGCCGAACAGGTCGCGCTTGATGCCCGGCCGCAGCGTGCGACTGAACAGATCCAGACGGTGATCGTGCCCGAGGCGCATCAGTTGTCGCATCGTGACCAGCCCTTCGCGGACGAGCGGCTGGCGGGCGTCGAGGCGGGCCGGGACGTAGGGTTTGCCGTCGCGCTGGACGAACGTGCGGAACAGCAGCTCGTGGTCGAAGCCCCCGACGGCGGCGATGGAACGCGTGTCCGGCAGGACGAAATCATAGACCTGCACGGAGACGGGAATCCGACGCTGGAGCGTGCCAAAGGTCCAGCCCGTGCGGACGGTAATCTCGCCGTCGTACCGCCCCGCCTTCGTGCCGCGGGGCACGTACAGATCGACCCAGATCACCGCACGCTCGTCGGAGCCCAACGTGTAGGGCTGGCCGGTCTTCGGGGCATCGACGGGCATCAGCGCGTCGTAGAAATCGGTAACCTCGGGCACGTCGTCGACCAGGCGCAGGTACCACGGCGGGTAATCGCTCACCCGCACGGGCACGCCGCGGAAGGCCTTCACGTTGTCGGCGCTCAGGCTGCCTTCCTCGCCCGAGAGCCCCGACCAGTCGAGGCGCACGCGCTCGGCTCCGCCCTCGCCGGCGTCCACGACGAGCTGGAAGCTGATCGTTTCGTTGGCGGCTGCGAAGAGCTGGACCTCGCCCGTCTCGGCGTCCCAGATCATGGGCTCTTCGACCGGTGTGCTGCGGCGGGTGAGGTTCACCATGTCGCTGGCGACCCAGACCGTCACGGCGTCGCCGCGAGCGAAGTACCGGCACCCCCCCGTCAGGGCGACGGCGAGCAGCAGGACGACAGCGCCGGATTGTCGCAGCAGTCGATTCATGGGCCGTGGATTGTACCGCCTCACCCCGACAGGCGGAAGCCGGATTGTGCCCGGCGCGTCAATCCGGGAGGGCGTAGAGGACCGGTTCATACCAGGAGGCGGGGCGCCCCTGGGCATCGAACTCCGGACGGCTCGTCGGCTGCGAGGACGGCGCGGTGTCGGCCTGCGACGTCGCCGGGGGAGGCGACAGGTCGATTTCACGCAGGCCCAGCGCTTGCAGCCGTTCCAGAATCGCCAGACCGGGCGGATCCTTCGCTTCCCAGCGCCGGTAGATCTCCGCGCCGAGGGAGGCGGGGTATCCGTACGTCCGCGCCAGGCGGGCGATCTCGAACCAGTTCACCCACAGGTGCGTCACGCCCCGGCTGCGAAGGTCGGCAAGCACCTGCTCCGGCGTCGCGCCCCGATCCAGCAACTCCGCCAGCGGGTGCGTGTCGAACGCGGTGGCGTAGACCGTACCGGGCGGGAAGTAGAACCCCTTGGCATCGCCGACGAGCAGGATTCGCGCCTCGTCGCTCAGAGCGATCCTGTTGTACTCCAGCCGTCTCTGGATGGCGATCTCGCTTCCGGGGGCGCCTTGCATCGGGGGGGTTCGCATCGCCCCCTGACGGTAGAGCACGTACACGGTGAGCAGGTTGACGGCCGCGGCGGTGAGGAGGACGGCCACCGCGGGTATGCGCCCCCAGTGGTGCTGCTCCGCGGCGCCCTTGCGGAACGGATGGGTCTCGACGCGCGAGAGCCTGCTCAGCGCGCCGGCGGCGAGCAGCGCAATCGGCACGACGGCGGGGATGAGGAAGCGGGAGGGCATCTCGTGCGTCCAGAGCGTCCAGACCCCGAGCTGTCCCGCCAGCACGCCGGCCAGGGACCAGTCCCACGTCCGTTTCTCGCCCATCGAGGCGACGAGTACGCAGATCGCCACGCCGGCCAGCACCTTCACGATCCCCCCGAACAGGTCCATCGCCAGGAAGTTGGTGTAGAACCGCACCGCCCGCGAGGGCACGGGGGGCATCTGCCAGCCTTCGGGCTTCGGGACGGGGGGCAGCTTGTCGGGTCCGTGCCCGTCGACCCACCGCTGCTCGGACTCCGCCGACCAGTGCCCCGCCCCCAGCGTCCGGGTGGCCAGCGGGAAGACGGGGTTGCCCGTGTAGGCGACGTTGCGGATCAGCCAGGGCGAGAACAGCACGAGCGACACGCCCGCGACGACGGCGATATCGGACAGCGCGCGGGCCCGGCCGCCCCGCGCGACAGCGGCAACAAGCATGACAACCAGCACGGGACCGGCGATGAGCCCGACGGACAGGTACTTGGCCGCACACGCCACACCGAGCATGGCCCCGATCATCAGGGCGGACCGGACGGACCGTTCGCGCAGCCATTCGCGCAGCCACAGCAGCGCCAGTACGAGCGTGCAGACCTCCGCCAGCTCCGCCAGCGCCAGCCACGAGCAGTAGATCACGAACGGCGTGCTGGCCAACAGGACCGCGCCGAACCGTCCGCGCGCTTCGTCGTCGCGCTTCAGCGTGCCGAAGACGGCCGCCACGGCAAGGACGCCGAACGCCGCGTGCAGGAGTTTCGCGAGGTACATGCCCTCGTACGCCCCGCCCCGCAGCGCCATGGCCAACAGGAACAGCGTCTCCACACCGAGGGGGTAGTAGCTGTAGACGTTGTGCGGCAGTTCGCGGATCTGCCCGGCCTCGAAGTGCTCGCGCGGAACCTGGAGGTGATACTCCAGCACGTCGTACTCATCGGGGAACCCGCCGACCCAGCCGGGCGCCTTCGTCGCCCCGGCCAGGGCGATGCCCACGACGATGGCGATGAGCACCCAGATCAGGGCCCGCCCGTCGACGCGGTCGGGCAGGTTCCAGTCCCCCACGCGATTCCGCCCCTGCCAGGCCGCCAGCAGCATCCCGCCCCCCACGACCGGCCACCACACCACGCCGCTGATCGCGCCGTGGACCGTCGTCCCCACGACGAGCAGCGCCGTCGAGAACATCCACAGCCCCACCACGCATGCCGTAACCAATCGCAGCGCCAGGGGCGTTCCCTCCGGGGCGAGCTTGCCGACGACCAGGTGCCCGTACCCCCCCGCCGAGGCGACGATCACCGCCGCCAGCACGCCTTCGGTGACGGCTGTGACCAGCGCAAGCACCCAGATCTGCGCGTGTCCGACGAGGTGCCCCAGCATGAGCCCGCCGGCCAGCAGTAGCATCGCGACCAGCGCCCAGCGGGAAAGCGTCCCCGAGAACTTGTCATCGGCGGCGTTCAAGATCGACTCCCGATGCCGAGGATCCGTCGTGCGGGCGGATCACTCCGCCCCGCCCGAGTCGACGAACTGCGTGCGGTACAGGTGGCGGTAGAGTTCGCAGCGTTCGAGCAACTCTTCGTGCGGTCCGACGTCGATGATCCGCCCGCGATCCATGACCACGATCCGGTCGGCCGACAGAACGGTCGCGAAGCGGTGGGCGATCAGCAGCGTCGTGCGCCCTTCGACGAACTCCTCCATCGCCTGGTGGATTCGCCGCTCGGAGTCCGAGTCGATCTGGCTCATCGCCTCGTCGAAGATCAGGATGGCCGGATCGCGGAGGATGGCCCGCGCGATGGTGATGCGCTGTCGCTGCCCGCCGGACAACGTCGCGCCGTGCTCGCCGACCATCGTCTCGTACCCGTCGGGCAGGTCGCGGACGAACTCGTCAACAAACGCCTTCTTCGCAGCGGCCAGGACGGCCTCGCGCTTCGGGCGGCGCAGCCCGTAGGCAATGTTCTCGGCGATCGTCGCGTGGAACAGCACGGTGTCCTGCGTGACGAGTCCGATCTGTCGCCGCAGCGAACGGAGCGAGACTTGTGAAGCGTCCTGCCCGTCGACCCGCAGCACGCCGCTCGTGGGGTCGATCAGGCGCGGGACCAGCGACAGCAGCGTCGTCTTGCCCGACCCGTTGGGCCCGACGATGGCCACCGTCTGCCCGGCCTCGATGCGGAGGTCGATGTCCTGCAGCACGTCCTCGCTCGTCGACGGATAGCGGAACCGCACCTGCTCGAACTCGATGCTCTCGTGGTGACGCGGCAGCATGGGGGCGTTGGGAACGCGCTTCTCCTGCGGCTCGTCCTGCAGTTCGAACACGCGGGACGCCGCCGCGTCCGCCCGCTGGAAGCGGGTGACGACCTTGGCGAGTTTGCGGAGGGGGTCGAACATCGCGCCCAGGCAGGCCATCAGCGCCAGGAAGTCATCGGCGCGCATCTGGTACTGGAACACCCAATACCCCGCCACCGCTGCGGCGCCCAGGGCGGCGGTGATCCCCAGCGCCTCGACGGTCGGCGACGTGGCCGAGTCGATCCGCGCCATGCGGCGCTGCTGCTTGAGCAGGGCCCGGTTCGTCCGGAAGAAGCGCCGGCGCTCCGTGCCTTCCATCGTGTACGCCTTCACCACGCGGATGCCGTTGAGCGTCTCTTCCAGCACGCCCAGCAGCAGGGCCCGGTTCTCGAGTGCCCGCTTGGAGGCCCGTCGCATCCGCTTGCCGAACTTGCGGATCAGCAGGTAGGCGGGCGGGCCCGCGATCATCGCCACCAGCGTCAGCTTCCAGCTCACCAGCAGCGCCACGCAGATCGACGCGACGGCCTTGGCGGGTTCGACCAGCGTCTTGCCGAACAGCGTCACCTGCCCCCGCGACAGCTCGCCCGTGTCGGCAATGAAGCGGCTCATCGTGTCGCTGACGCCCTTCTCGGAGAAGAACGTCGTCGGCAGGCGCAGCACCACGCCGTAGTTCTCGCACCGGATGTCCATGACGCCCTGCAGGACGGCCGTCTGCACGAGGTACTCCTGGACGAACCTCAACGCGTCGCGCAGCAGCGTCATGCACAGCCCGATCGTAAGCAGCCAGACCAGGACTTGAAAGCGGTCGGCGTATGTCTCCGGTTCGGGAATGCGGGCGGCAACACGTCGGAGCAGGTCCGACGTGAATCGCACATCGTCCGGGGAGATGCGGATGGAGCGTACGGGAGCATCCACAGCGTGGGGGTCGTAGATGCGAAGCTCGAGGGCATCGCCCTCGGCGTGGGCGATCCGCCTGGCCAGCGCGTCCGCCCGGATGATGCGGTCGTCGGGGCCCGCGTCCGCGCCGCCCAGGCCCACAATCCACGAGTTCGGCGCGATGCCCGCCTCGGCCGCCGGACCGCCCTTGTCGACGCTCACGACGTCGATCACCAGCGAAACGGGCTTGCCCTCGATGCGGACCTGCGCGGGCACCATGCGCTGAACGACCCGGGCGCCGAGTTTGTCCTCGACGACGGAGTTCCACGCCCACCCGTGCAGGCCCTCCTGGCTGATGAGGATCTTCGCACCGGGCAGGATCATGCCCAGCGACCCGCCCCAGAGCGTGGCGATCAGGATCACGCACAGGATCGAAATCGCCAGGCGCACGCGGTAAGGCCGCAAGTATCGTAATGAACGGAAGAAGCTCTTCATATAAGGGGTCCGCAGCGGAAAGTCAGCGACCGGTTATAGTTCCCCCGCCCCCCGACGTCAACGCGAAACGCCCCGCTCGCGGTTTCGCGCCGCCTGCGGCTTGGCACGTGTGTCGCTCCCCCACCCCCTACAACCGCAGCGGCGCCGCCGACGCACACGTGATCACCACGTTGTCCCACACCACTTTCGGGTTTACGTTGCGCCACAGCAGGCGCTCGTACTCCGACAGTTGCTCCAGGATTTCCGCAATCTGCGTCGGATCGAGCCGCCCCGCCACCGCCGCGACCGCCTGGGGCTGATCCGCGTGGACCGGGGGCATGTCCGCGCCCGTCGCCTGCGCCAGGGCGTCGCGGAAGGCGCCGGCGATCAGTTCCAGCATCGCCCCCGCCGCCCGGCGCGAGGCGAGCGTCTTCGACAGCGCCGCGCCGTCGTCCTTCTTCGCCGCCGCGACCGCCTGCTTGGCCAGGCCGTCCGTCACCTTCGCCAGGTGCTCGCTGAGTTCCGCGTCGCCCGCCCCCGTCAAGGCCGCCAGGCGGTCCAGCAGGTCACGCTTCACTTCGTACATGCCGTCGGCTGCCAGCTTCAGCGCCCGCCCCGCCGAGCCGCCCGTGTAGGCGGACCAGAACCGCGCCTCGTCGGCGGGCACGTCGGCCTCCAGCAGCTTGCGCTCGACGAACTCGCGCGGCAACGAGCCGAAGCGGACCATCGAGCAGCGGCTGAGCGTGGTCGGCAGGAGTTGCTCGGGGCGGCGGCAGATCAGGATGATCGTCACGCCCTCGGGAGGTTCCTCCAGCGTCTTGAGCAGCGAATTCTGAGCGGCGATGCTCATCAGGTCGGCTTCGAGGACGACGAAGACCTTGCCCCGCCCCTGCGACGCCGACCGCCCAGCCGGGGCAATCAGGAAGCTGCGGATCACGTCGATGCCCAGATCCTGCATGACGCGCGAGCGGACGGAGGCGTCGTCGTGGTAGCGGGCGAGTTCCTTGTAGATGAGCTGGAAGTCCGGGTGCGAGCCGGCGTCCATCATGCGACAGCTCGCGCATTGCCCGCACGCCTGACGGAGCGGCGCGTTGGATCCCGGGGATTCGCTTCGCTCATCCCCGGGCGTTTCTCACGAGAAGATCAGCCATCCCAAACCAGGTCACCTTCCGCTTGATCTAGGGAAAACGCCCGATGTTGAGCGAAGCGAAACGTCGGGGCTGCCTCAACCCACCTAACGCAATCCTCCCTCTCTAACCTGACATCTTCC
>CAZEJA010000012.1:0-16997 GCA_964512215.1 uncultured Planctomycetaceae bacterium | reverse complement strand
CAGATGCGTTTCATGTCCTACTTCCTTTGCTCGCGAATCAGCGTTTCGGAGGGTGTCTTCTTGACCGTGAACGATGCGGCGGCCGAGCCGCTCAGCACGTACGGCGTCTTCGTCGCCCGCGCCAGAGAGCGGCGGAACGAGTTGGTGTCGATCTTGCGGGCCTCGGCGAGGATGGCCGCCTTGCTCGCGGGCAGGTCCGGCAGCTCGCGGCGGTGCAGCGCCATCCCCCCGCCGGGCAACGCCAGGCGGGCATACAGATGGTCCGCCTGGGGCTCGACGACGAGCTGGACGGAGCGGAACAGTTCCGGGACCGACCGCGGGCGGAACCGGTGCGGCCTCTCCGACTGGAGGCGCGACAGCGCGAACATGTGGTTGCCCACTTCCAGGCGGTGCGTGCCCTCGGGCAGGTCGGCGGGCAGCGCCAGGCTGATCGGCAGCGTCGTGCGCGTCTGACGGAACGGGCGAATCGTCACCTGCCCCGTCACCGTCTCGCCCGGGCGATACACAGGCCCGTCCAGCTTCAGTTCCAGGATGTCAGCCGTAATCTGCTTCGACTCGACCACGACGTCAACCTGCACGCCCGTGACGCGGGGCGGTTTGGTCCAGGGATTGCGGATGATCGCCGAGATCGGACGCATGACGTCCGAGGCAATGCTGTATGTGCTCCCGTCGCTGTCGATGTTGGAGGCCGTGTACCGCCCGAGCTTCTCGAAATCGACGTGGGCCGTGTACCGCACGGTGTTGAACTCCGGCAGCCCGCGCCAGCCGGTGATGGAACTGGACGTCAGCGACGAGACCATCATCGGCGTGAAGTAGCGGTCCCACGCGACCTGGTACTTGAACGTCTGCTTGCGGTCGTCCTTCTTCCAGTGGACGGTCACGGTCATGGGGATCATCGTGACCTTGCGCCCGACGATGCCGCCGACGGCGGTCTCTTCGTCGCGGATCAGTTCGCCCACGACGTCCAGACTGCTGGAGAGCTTGAAGCTCCGCATCAGCCCCGAGACAACCGTATGCACGTAGGCCGTGCCCATCGGGTACGACACGTCGCCTTCGGAATAGAAGGAGTGCCCGAACGCCAGCACGTGATCGCCGATGACTTCCGTGACCGTGCCGGTCGCGGACATGTCGGCGTCGCCCGTCGCCAGCGGGATCGCGACGGCGGACCCGGGCTCGAGCTTGACGCCCTTGGCCGCCGCAGCGTCGGCCGCCCCTACGCCGCCCGCCTGCACGGGGATGATCCCCGCCGGGCGGAGTCGCGCCGTCAGTTCGTCCATCGCCTGCTGCCCAAGCCCGGAGACCATCATCGGCGTCGCCAGCCGCGTCAGACGCGGTGCGCCCGACGTCGCCCGCGCCGGCTGCGTCAGACGTTTCGGCCAGCCGAACGTCGAGAAGTCGACCTTCTTCGGATTCAGCACGGCCGCCAGATACTCCGCCGACGCCGACGCGGAAACGCCGCCCTTGACGGGCTTGTCTATCTTGCCGACCTTGCGCGGCGCGGGCTTGCCCGTCGCCTTCGACAGCACCTTCCCGATCGCCAGCATCTGCGTGATCGGCTGGATGCCGCACAGGGGCTCTTTCTGGGCGCTCCACCCGTAGGCAACCGCGCCGATCATCTTGGGCTTCCCGTCGCGGGGGTCGGCGATGAAGCACGGCGAGCCGCTCATCCCCGCAATGATGCCGGTCTTCTCGAGGTTGTGCTTCGAGAGCTTGGCGAGGATGACGTCCTGGTGCGGACCCCACTGGGTCATCACGGAGACGATCTCGACGTCGAATCGCACGATCTCCGTGCCCGCCAGCACGGTCAGCCCGTAGCCCTTCATGCCGCGTCGCAGCCGGCTGTGGTGCAGGTACCGGTCGGAGGAATCCACGAAGCGCTTCGTGGCGGCGAGGTGTTCGTTCCTCGAGCCGCCCGCTTGCGGAGTCGCCCCGTTAGCGCAAGCCCCAACCATCAGACAAGCCGCCCACAGTGTCCGCCGCAGCGGGGAACGATCTAAACGTCTCATGCGCGATCTCCCTTCGTCGGTGCGCGATCAGTCGGGACATCCTATGCTCGGGCGGGAACGCTCACAAGCTCAAAGAGATAACTTCCGTCCCTTCCCAAGACAGTCGAACGAATGCTTGACAAACTGCCGGGATTTTTCTACCTATTTGGGTCCCACACTGGTCGACTTCCGGCCGGGAAATACCGAACCCCGAGCGGGTTGGGCCGTAGAAAACGGATGACAGCCGCCCGCGACGTGACGGGCGGAGCAGCCAAGACGTCCGAGGACACGATATGATTGACGTACAGAACCTGACGAAGTGGTACGGGCGCGTGCTCGCCGTGGACCGGATCTCGTTCCAGGTGGACAAGGGACAGATCGTCGGCTTCCTGGGCCCCAACGGCGCGGGCAAGAGCACCACGCTGAAGATTCTCACGTGCTACCTGCCAGCCACGTCGGGCAAGGCGACCGTCGCGGACTGCGACGTGCTGACCGACTCACTGGCGGCGCGCCGGCAGATCGGCTACATGCCCGAGTCCGTGCCCCTCTACACCGAGATGCGGGTGCGGGAGTACCTCATGTTCCGCGCGGCGCTGCGGGACATCCCGTCGCGCGAGCGGAAGGCCGCCGTCGACCGCGTCGCTGAGCGGTGCTGGCTGAGCAAGCCCGAGGACATGATGCGCCGCCGCCTGGGCGAACTGTCCCGGGGCTACAAGCAGCGCGTCGGTCTGGCAGACGTGCTGCTGCACAACCCGCCCGTGCTGGTACTCGACGAGCCGACGATCGGGCTGGACCCCGCCCAGATCCTCTCCATGCGGAAACTGATCACGGGACTGGCGGGCGATCACACGGTGATCCTGTCCAGCCACATCCTCGACGAGGTCCAGAAGACCTGCGACCACCTGATCATCATCGCAGGCGGGAGAATCGCCGCCTCGGGCAAGACTGAGGAACTCCGGCGCCAAGGGACGGGCCCGTCGCGGATCATCGCCGAGGTCAAAGGCGGCGAGGGCGATGACCCGGCTAAGACCGTCAAGGCCCTCTCGGGTGTCCGCGATGTCGAGCAGGACCGCGTGGGCAACTGGACGCGCCTGACGATCTGGGGCGACGCGGGGGCCGACTTGCGGTCCGACGTGTACGCTCTGGCCAGCCGCGAGAACTGGAAGCTCCGTGAGCTTCACCGCGAGGTCGGCTCGCTGGAGAAGTTATTCCAGCAAGTCACGGTCGAGCAGAATCTCCATGCCGGCAACCGCCTACTGAGTTCCGCCTGACGCGGAGAAGGAGCCTGATCATGCACAAAGCACTCGTTCTGGCCCGACGCGAACTGGCGGGGTACTTCTACTCGCCGATGGCCTACGTCATCGGCGCGTTGTTCGTACTCTCCAGCGGGCTGTGGTTCTTCCACAAGATCTTCATCCCGGGCAACGAAGCGTCGCTCCGCCCGCTGTTCGAGGCGATGGCCTACATCATGGTCTTCGCCGTCCCCCTGCTGACGATGCGCCTGATGACCGACGAGGTCCGTAGCGGGACCATCGAGACGCTCCTGACCGCCCCCGTGACCGACACGGAGGTGATCCTGGGCAAGTTCCTGGGCGTGATGGCGTTCTACGTCGCCCTCCTGGCCGGGACGATCGGCTTCCTCGTGCTGATGATCGTCTTCGGGCAGCCCGACCCCGGCGTGGCGCTGACGGGCTATCTGGGTATGCTGCTGCTGGGGGCGGCCTTCGTGGCCGTCGGGCTGTTCGCCTCGACGTTGACGCGATACCAGCTCGTCGCCGCCATCGTAGGCGTCGCGATCCTGGCGGCGTTCTCCCTGCTCGCCCAGGCGCTGGTCGCCTACGCCCCGGCGCCGCTGAATCAGTTGGCCGCCCGGCTGAACGTGATGACCTACTTCCGTGACTTCTCGCGCGGCGTCTTCGACACCCGCGGGCTGGTGTTCTTCCTGACGATCACGGCAATGTTCCTGTTTCTCAGCGTCAAGACGTTGGAGTCCCGAAGATGGCGATGAACGATTCCACCATACAAACGGAGCAGCTCGACCGGTCCCTGGTCCCCGTCGCCGCGGCGGTGTCCGCCCTGGTCAGCCTGCTGGGCGCCGCCGGGCTGATTGCCTACATCTGGATCCACCGGGGGCAGCCCGCCGCCGTGATGGCCTACCAGATCGGATGGATCGCCGTCTGCGGCGTGCTGCTCGCCGTCAGCCTGCAACTGCTGCGCCGGAGCGTCTGGGCCCAACGGTTCCTGCTGGGCTTCTGGACGGTCGCCGCCGCGACGGCCGCCCTGGCGACGCTGGGCACGGCGCTGTGGGGGCAGCCCGACTTCTGGCCGAGCGAGAAGATCAACCTGCTGATCGTGAGCATCTGCGTGCTGGTCGGCGGGGGCGGCGCCGCGGCGCTGCTGTACCTCGCATCCGCCGCGCGGTCGCGCCTGCGGTACGGGTCGGTCGTCACGATCGCCATCGGGGCGGCTGTCGCGCTGACCGTCGCGGTCAACATGATCGCCCAGACCGACTACTACCGCGACTCGATGGAGTCGCTGGGCATCTACGGACTGAGCGACCGGACGGGCAAGGTGCTGGACGGGCTGGAGCAGGACGTCACGCTGACGTGCGTCTATACGTCCAAGGACAAGAAGAAGCTGGGCGCCGAGTACTCCCCGCGCGTCATCGAACTGCTGGAGGAGATGGGCGAGCGGAGCGACAAGGTCCACGTCGCCGTCGTCACCAACGACACGGAGAAGGACGCCCTCGTCCAGCGCCTCCGCAAGAAGCTCGGCGGGCAGGCGAACCAGCACACAGCCTTCCTCAGGAAGTGCTTCACCGAGGGTAGGAAGCTGCTGGACGCGCTGGAAGCCGAACCCGCCACGTGGACACCGCTGCAGGCCCGGTCCTACCTCGCCGCCTGGGGCGTGCCCACCGACACGCGTGATATCCTCGCCCAGTCCCGCGACGAACTCGCCCGAGTGCTCCAGGAGACGCAGGCGACTTTCGAGGGCACGGGCCTGCCGGACTACCCCAAGCTGGTGAGCGACCTGACGGATGTATTCAAGCCCGTCCGCGATGCGCTGGACGCCCAGGACAAGCGCGTCAAGGCGATCGGCGAGCTGCTGGCGTCGCTGTCCGACAAGACGCGCCTCCAGGCGGCGCTGGCGAGCCTGGATAGCAGCATCCAGGCCACCCAGGGCATCGCCAAAACCATCGGCGCCCCGGGCAGTCCCCTTCCGGCCGATCCCGCCGCGACGGTCAAGACGTTCGTTGCCGACGTCCGCAAGGCGGCCGCCCAGATCCGCTCCTCCGCCCGCATGCTCGAGGCCATCGGCGGCGAGCAGCACGCCGACATCCTCCGGGAAAGCCGCACGTTCCGCCCGGAACTGCCCACCGAGTTCGGCATGCAGCGGGTCGACCTGATCTCCCTGCTCGACCAGTCGCTGGGCGGCATGCTGGAGAATCTCGCCGCCGACGCCGAGTCCATCGCCAAGGTCACCAAGGCCGACTTCCTCAAGCAGACCGTCGGGCGCCTTCGCACGGAGGTCGCCCAGATGGGCCAGGCGGTCAGCCAGATCTGCCAAGCCGCCAAGAGCGGCGTGGAGAAGCTCACCTCCGCCGACGCGCCGTCGCAGGCGGTGATGAAGCAGGCGAAAGACGGCAAGCTCTTCGCGTCGATCCTGCCGACGCTCCGCAGCCTGATCGACGAGGCGGAGAAGCTGCCCGAACTGAAGAACACGGAACTGACCACGGAGATCACGGCCGACAACATCGTCATCGTCGAGACGGAGACCAAAGCCGAAGTCATCCCGTTTGATGATATCTGGACGCCGAGAACGGGCGCCCGCAGGCCCCCGGGGGCGGACGACGACGAGGGCGAGAAGCGGGACTTCAGCGGCAACTCGGCCATCGGGTCGCGCATCCTCCGCCTGACCCGCGACAAGCTCTCCGCACGCGTCCTGCTGACCCACTACCAGCCGCAGGTGCCCCCGCAGATGCAGCGGATGATGCCCCCGGCGCCGATTCCGCCGCGGGCCCTGTCGGCGTTGCGGACGGCGATGGAGCAGGCGAACTTCGAGGTCGAGGAATGGAACCTCACGGGCGACAAACCCGCCAACGAGAACGATCTGCCCGAGGTGCTCATCGTCCTGCCCCCGCCCCCGCCGCCGGGGCCCTCGCCCTTCGGCGGCCCGCCGCCGGGCGGCGGTTTCGGGCCTGAGCAGCTCAAGAAGCTCAGCGACGAGATCGACTCCGGCACCCCCGCGGTGTTCCTGGCGACGTTCCTCTGGCCGCGCCAGATGAGCCCGTTCATGCCCCCGATGCCCACGTCCTACGCGCTGGGCGACTACCTGCGAGACCAGTGGGGCATCGACGTGAGGACGAACTATCGCGTCATCCCCGCCGTGGTCGCGCCGGACGAGCAGCCGGGCATGTACAGCGTCGACCCCATCCGGATCAGCTACCTCCCGCTGAACGCCTTTGACGAGGACCATCCCATCGGACGTCCACTGGCCGGGCGACGCGTGATGTGGACCGACCTGTGCCCGATCTTCTTCGATGACGAGGGCGTCCCCGAAGGGGTGAAGGTCGCCTCCCTGCTGGACGTGCCCGAGTGGTGGGACGCTACCTGGGCAACCACCCGCGCCATCGAGGTGTTCACCCGCGTCCAGAACGACCCGGGCGGCACGATCTCGCCGGACTTCAGCCCGCGAGGCGGAGATCTCCCCGCCGGCTTCCCCGTCGCCGTCGTCGCCACGCGACAGGGCGCCCAGGGCGTCGAGGATACGCGCATCGTCGTGTTGGGCATGGGCGCGTCGCTGACGGACGGCTACCTCAACCAGCGGATTCCGCTGCTGCGGGCCCGGGGCGACAACACGACCATCGAATTCGCCGAGCCCCCGCGAGCCAACACCGAGCTGGCCGTCAACAGCGTGTTCTGGCTGGTGGGCTTGGAAGACAGCATCGCGGCCGGGCCGGTGCGGATCAAGCCGGTCCAGAACATCAACCGGACGGCCCTGTGGATTCTCCGGGCCCTGTTCGTGGTGGGCCTGCCGCTGATGATCGTCGGCGCGGGCGGGCTGGTCCTCGTTTTCCGCCGACGCTAGAACCACGGTTCCGCAGACAGATCCCTTCGGAGCGAGCAGCACATGAAGTCGAAAACAACCATCATCCTGATCGCCGCCCTCGTGCTGTGCGGCGGCTACGTCCTGATCCGCAGTCTCGTCCGCGACAGCGGAGACGACGCCGGCGAGACGATCGCCAAGCTCATCGACCCGCCCCTGGGCGCCGCGAAGTCCGTCACTATCGTCAGCGCCGACGGGACAACGCTCGCGTTCGAGAAGAACAAGGACTGGAAGATCGTCCAGCCCATCCAGGCCCGCGCGGACGGGTGGAAGGTCGACAAGATCTACGGGGCCGTGAAGGACATCGAGGGAAGCAAGACCGATCAGAACCCGGACGTCACGGGACTCGACAAGCCCCTCTGGACCGTCCGTGTGGTCGATGAGAAAGGCGCCGCCGCCGAAGTCAAGGTCGGGCGCCCCCGTCCCCTCCAGGCCAACCAGACCTACGTCGACCTCGGCGGGACTGCGTACGTCGTCCGGCAGGACTTCAAGGCCGAGTTGGGCCGTCCCCTGTCGGAATTCCGCGACATGACGGTGCTGGACCTCGACACAGCCGACATCCTCCGCGTCCAGGTCCAGGGGCGGGAGAGCTTCGAACTCAAGAAGACCGTGGACACGTGGGGGCTGGTCGCGCCCGTTTCGGCGGCCGCCGACGAGGGCAAGGTCGACAGCCTGCTGAACCGGATCTCTCGCGTCACGGCCGGCAAGTTCGTGTCCGGCGCCGCCGGCGACCTGGAGGCCTACGGGCTGGCCGAGGGCGCCGAACGCCTCGTCGTCCGCATCTGGACGAAGGGCGCCCCCGCCAAGCCCGCAACGACCCAGCCGACCACCGCGCCGGCCGTCCCTGCCGGGCCGCCCAAGCTCCATACCCTCGCGCTGGGACGCAAGACGGGCGACGACGTCTACGCCCGCATCGTCGGCGACCCGACGCTCTTCCGCGTCGCGGCTTCGATGCTCGACGACCTCCAGCCGAAGGTGCTCGACCTGCGAGAGAAAAAGGTGCTGACCGTCGAGACCTTCGCGGTCACCCGCGCCGAGCTGAAGCTGCCCTCCGGGTCCGCGACGCTCGTTCAGGCCGACGGCGCCTGGCAGATGGTCAAGCCCCTCGCGGGCAAGGCGTCCGGCGAGGCCGTCAGCGCCATGCTCACCAAGGTCTCGCAACTGCAGGCCACCGCGTTTCGCGACAACGTTCCGTCGCTCGAACCGTTCGGCCTGGACGCCCCCAAGGCCACCGTCACGCTGCACCAGACCGGCAAGGACGAGACGGTCTCGCTGCTGATCGGCGACCTGACGCCCTCGGGCGAAATGACGTTCGTCAAGTCCGGCTCGGGCAAGGCCGTCGCCGTCGTGCCCACCGCCGACGTCGACCCCCTGCTCGCCGCAGCGGCGGGCTATTGGGACACCGCCCTGCTGGACGTGCCCGCGGAGGCGAAGATCACGAAGATCACGGTGACCCGCAAGGACGGTGCTTTCGGCCTGCAGCGCGACGAGGAAGACGCCTGGAAGCTCACCACCCCGCTGGCCGCCAAGGTTGACGACGAGAACGTCGGCAAGGTCGTCAGCCGGCTGCAGCACCTGTCCGCCACGAAGATCGTCGCGATCGGACCGAAGGCGGCGCGGCAGTACGCGGCCGCCGACAAGGCGATCACCGTGAAGTTCACGACGCTCACCCAGCCGCCCGCCCCGACCAGCCAGCCCGCGACGGCGGAGTCGCAGCCGACCACCACGACCTCCAAACCCGCCGCGCCCCCAGCCCCCAAGCCCGTCAGGCCGATCGCGAAGCAGTACGTTCTCCGCGTGGCGAGCATCGAGGGCAAGGCCTACGCGTGGATCGAGGGCGGCAAGATCGCCGCCGTCGGCGAGGTCGACGCGGGCGTCTACCGCGAGCTGTCCGCCGAGCTGCGCAACCGCACCGTCCTGACGCTCGATAGCGAGACCATCGAGAACGTCAAGATCGTCACCCAAGCCCGGACGTTCGAGTTGAAGCGGACGAAGGATGAATGGACGTACACCACCGACCGCTTCGTCAAGATCGACCCCGAGAAGGTCAAGACCTACCTGGACGACGTGAAGGACCTCCAGGCCGAGAAGTTCGTCGCCCACACCGACCGCCAGGCGACGGGCTTCGGGCTGGACAAGCCCCAGATCACCGTCGAACTCACGCCCCGCAAGGGCAAGGTCGTGCGGCTGAAGGTGTCGGCCACGGGCCCCCAGGACACGTCGCAGCGCCACGCATCCGTCACGGGCACGGTCGGCGTGTTCGTCCTGTCCGCCGACGTGGTCGCCAAGCTCCAGAAAGTCCTCGACGACTTCAAGAAGTAACTGGGAACATGGGGAGCGGAAAATGGGGACTGTCCCGCCGTTGGGGACGGTCCCCTTTTTCCGCAGCCCTCCCGCGCAGAAAGCAGGTACCGTCCCAAACACCGGGGCAGTCCCTGTTTTCTTGACCGTCCCCGTTTTGCGGACGCAGCCTCCCCCTGTCCATATCCTCCGACGACTGCTATGATGCTGCCGCGATGGATGCCGACCGGACAACCCGGCTGATCTGCTCTCTGATCTCGACCGATGCGACCGCGATGCGCGCCGACATGGACGCCGCCGCGACGGCCGGGGCGGACACCGTCGAATGCCGCCTCGACTACCTCGCGACCTGCCCCACGGATGCCGAACTTGCCGCCCTGCTGACCGACCCGCCGGTCGACGTCATCGTCACCGTCCGGGCCCGGCGGGAAGGCGGGCACTTTCCCGGCGGCGAGGACGAGCGGCTGGACCTGCTCCGGCGGATCGCGGCGTTCGATCCGGCCTACATCGACCTCGAACTCGACACGCCGCCGGACCGCCGTCCTAAGGGCCGCATCATCCTCAGCCATCACAACTTCGAGTCCTGCCCCGCGGACCTCGACGAGATCGCATCCCGCCTCGACGCCTCGGACGCCGCGGTCGACAAGGTCGCCTTCGCGGCCGCCGGTCCGGAAGACGCCCTCCGCGCCTTCGACGTAATCCGCGCGAGCGACAAGCCTGCGCTGGCGCTGGCGATGGGCGAGGCGGGCATCATCAGCCGCCTGCTCGCGAAGAAGTTCGGCGCGTTCGGCACGTTCGCCGCCCTCGCCCACGGGGCCGAGTCCGCGCCGGGACAGCCCACCGTCGAGGAACTGGAGAATCTGTATCGCTGGAACGCGATCGGTCCGGACACGCAGGTATTCGGCGTGATCGGCTGCCCGGTGGGGCACTCCATGAGTCCCGCGATCCACAACGCCGCCTTCGCGGCCGCGGGCGTCGACGGCGTCTACGTGCCGCTGCTGATTCAGCCGGGCGCCGACAACTTCAACCGCTTCCTGGACGCCCTGCTTGCCCGCCCGTGGATGGACTGGCGCGGGCTGAGCGACAATCCCCCACAAGGAAAACGCCCTCGCAACCGTCGGGGCATCGAACTGCGACGACCTTGCCGTCCGCATCGGCGCCGTCAACACGATCACGATCGAGCCCGACGGGCAACTCCGCGGCGACAACACCGACTACGCCGCCGCCGTCGACGCCCTGTGCGACGCGATGGGCATCGAGCGAGAAGATCTCGCGGGTCGCGCGGTGGCTGTCCTCGGCGCCGGCGGCGCCGGCCGCGCTATCGTCGCCGCCCTCGCCCACTACGGCGCGGAGACGACCATCTACAACCGCACGGTCTCCCGCGGCGAGCAACTCGCAGAGGAATTCGGGTGTCGCGCCGCCGGGCGCGACGCGCTGGCGGGCCTCGACGCCGAGGTCGTCATCAACTGCACGCCGATCGGGATGCACCCGCACGTCGACGCCGCCCCGCTGGACGACATCCCGTCCGGCGTGCGGGTCGTGTTCGACACGATCTACAACCCCGTCGAGACGCTCCTGCTCCGCCGCGCCGCCCAGGCCGGTTGCGCCACCGTCACCGGCGTGGACATGTTCGTCAACCAGGCCGTCGCCCAGTTCCAGCGCTGGACGGTCGCCCCCGCCCCCCGAGACGTCATGCGCGGCGTCGTAGTCGACAAGCTGTCATCCTGACTCAAACGAGCCGCGACCGTCAGGGAGCGGAACAGACCTTCCAGCATCTCCGCGTTGCCCTTTCCGCTCCCTCACGGTCGCGGCTCATTCTAACGAAGCGCACCGGTTGAACCTTCCCCGCCCCGTCAGTACAATGTCCGGCTTCTGCAAGACCGACAGGAGCAATCCCATGGCGAAGAAGATCAAGAAGATCGTGCTGGCGTACTCCGGCGGGCTGGACACGTCGGTGATTCTCCCGTGGCTGAAGGAGAAGTACGACTGCGAAGTCGTGGCGTTCGTCGCGGACGTCGGCCAGGGCACCGGCGAGCTGGACGGCATCGAAGCGAAAGCCCTTGCCAGCGGCGCCTGCGCGTGCGAGGTCGCCGACCTGAAGCGCGAGTTCGCGGAGGACTACTGCTTCAAGATGCTGGCCGCCGGGGCGATGTACGAGCACACGTACATGCTGGGCACGTCGATCGCGCGCCCGCTGATCGCCAAGGCGCAGGTCGACTGTGCGAGGAAACACCGCGCCGACGCCGTCAGCCACGGCGCGACGGGCAAGGGCAATGACCAGGTCCGCTTCGAGTTGACGTTCATGGCGCTGGCGCCGAAGCTGACGATCATCGCGCCTTGGAAGGACCCCGAGTTCGAACTGACCAGCCGCGAGGCGGCCGTCGAATACGCCAAGGCCCGGAAGATCCCCATCCCGGTGAGCAAGAAGAAGATCTACTCGCGGGACCGGAACCTGTGGCACATCTCGCACGAGGGCGCGGACCTCGAGGACCCCGCCAACGAGCCGAAGGACGGTCTGTGGGTGATGTCCGTTCCGCTGTCGAAGGCCCCCGCCACGCCGGGCTGCGTGCAGATCGACTTCAAGGCCGGCGCCCCCGTCGCCCTCGACGGCGTGCGGCTGGCGGGCGACGAGTTGATCGCGAAGCTCAACGCCCTCGGCGGCAAGCACGCGGTCGGGCAGACGGACCTCGTCGAGAACCGCCTGGTGGGCATCAAGAGCCGCGGCGCCTACGAGACGCCGGGCGGGACGATCCTCTACGAGGCCCACCGGGCCCTGGAGAGCATCACGCTCGACCGCGACACGCTGCACTACAAGCAGCAGATCGCGCTGAAGTACGCCGAGATGGTCTACGACGGCAAGTGGTTCTCCCCGCTGCGAAAGGCGCTGGACGCCTTCGTCGCGTCGACGCAGAAGAACGTCACGGGCACCGTCCGCGTCAAATGCCACAAGGGCCGGGCGTCGGCCGTCTCCGTCACGAGCCCCAAGAGCCTCTACTCCGGCGCGCTGGCGAGCTTCACGATGGGCGAGGAATACACGCCCTCCGACGCGACCGGCTTCATCAAGCTGTTCGGCCTGCAGATGAAAGGCCGCGGCAAGTAGTACGGGAGACCACGCATGAGAGCGCTCACCGTCTGCGCCGCTGCATTGCTGGCGTGCGCAACCCCCCTTCCCGCCGAGCCGGCTGCGTGGACGCGCCTGGGCGACCCGAACGGACAGCGGCACGCGGACGTCCCCTACCACTGGCTGGACGACGGTTCGCTGCAGATCACCGTGGACGTGAAGCCAACCGAGGGATACGCCCTGGACCTGCTGTGGGGATCGAAGAAGGACCAGCGCGGTGCGTCGATCACGATCAACGGCAAGAGACAGACGCTCAAGGCGGGAGGCTACGACGGGTTCCGGTGGCAGCGGATCAGACTGCCCGCTGTTGCCGGAGCGAAGCAGTACGAGATCACGCTTCAACCCGCTCCACCCAAGGCTGCCTTCCTGGCGGCGGTGCGCGTGGTCAAGCCCGATGCGCCGCTGGATCAGCCGCTGCCCAAGGCCCGTTCGCGCGGAATCCGCATCCGCATCAACGAACCGGCGCCGCACGACCTGCAGACGTGGATGGAGCAGTTGCAGAAGGACGATCTGGACGTCTGGCAACGGGCGGAGATTCACGGCCGTCAGAGCAACGAAGCCCTGCGGCGATGTCGCAAGTACGTCGACGGCTGGCTGGCGCACGCTGATCCGAAGAGCGGATTGATTCCCAAGAATCTGGGCAGCGCCAAGCACTACTGGAACGGGCGCGACTCGGGCGCCGACAACTACGCCTTCATGGTGCTCACCTGTGCCCTGACCGACCGCACTATGTTCGAGGGGCGCATGAGGGACATGCTGCGCACCGAGACGAAGCTCACCAGCCGCATCGGCGCCCTGCCGGCTGACTTCGACTTCAAGAAGCAGGGCTTCCGTCATGACCAGCCCGACCTGAACCGCCTGATCTTCGACGGTTCGGAATACGTCAAGGACGGGCTCATGCCCGTCACCGAATGGCTCGGCCGCACGCCGTGGACCGATCGGATGATCGCCATCGTCGACAGTATCCTCGACCACGCCCCGGTGGACACGCCGGCCGGGAAGATCCCCTCCGACAACGTCGAGGTCAACGGCGAGATGATGCAGGTGCTCAGCCGCCTGTGCTTCATGACGGGTGAAAAGGAGTACCTCGACATGGCCTGCCGCATCGCCGACTACTACCTGCTCGGCGATCGCCATCCCACGCGGGACGCCAAGCAGTTGAAGCTCCGCGACCACGGCTGCGAACTGGTCTCCGGGCTGACGGAGGTCTACGCCGCCTGTCATTCCCTTCGCAAGGACAAGGCCCTCGCCTACCGCAAGCCGATCCACGACATGCTCGACCGCATCCTCGAGGTCGGCATCAACGAGCACGGCATGATGTACGACGCCGTGGACCCGAAGACGGGCAAGATCCTCCGCAACCGCATCGGCGACAACTGGGGATACAACTACAACGGCTTCTACACCGTGTATCTCCTGGACGGCGTCGACCGCTACCGGCAGGCGACGCGACACGCGATGGCCTCGCTCAAGCCGCACTACTGGAGGTTCGCCTGGCAGGGATGGGGCTCGGACGGCATCGCCGATTCCGCCGAGGGCGCGATCAACCTGTTCAACCGCGAGCCGGACGTTCCCGGCGTCCCCGAGTGGCTCGACGCGAACATCGCCCGCATGCTGCTGATCCAGAGACCCGACGGTGTCATCGAGGGCTGGCACGGCGACGGCAACTATGCCCGCACAGCAATTCTCTGGGTGCTGTGGAAACAGCAGGGAGTGACGATCCAGCCGTGGCGTGAAGATGTCCGCCTCGGCGCGGTGCGCAAGGGCGACGCGCTTCACCTGGTGCTCGCCGCGGACCGCCCATGGCAGGGCCGACTGATCTTCGATCAGCCCCGACACAAGACCGTCATGCGCCTGCCGACCGACTACCCGCGCATCAACCAGTTCCCCGAGTGGTTCACCGTCCAACCCGCCCAACGGTGGACGGTCCAGACGGGCGACAAGCGTCAGACCCACACCGGCAAGGCCCTGGTCCAGGAACTCCCCCTGTCACTCGACGCCGCCCAGACCGTCCGCCTGACGGTAACCCGAACCGACTAGGTTCTGTCTCAAGACTCACGCGATGCGCCGCTTGCGGCTTGGCACCCCGCCCCCACGACGCATTGCAGTCTGGCACCGCCTTGGGTACGATTCCAGCCGCGGTCGGGATTCGGCCGATAACGGTACTCTATGGCAATCATCCTGCTGATATTCATGATCGCGCTCGGCGCGTGTGTGGGCAGCTTCCTGAACGTGGTCATCTGGCGCCTGCCGCGGGGGGAGAGCATCGTCTTTCCGCCCAGCCACTGCCCCTCCTGCGGGACGCCCATCAAGTGGTACGACAATATCCCACTGGCAAGCTGGTTCGTGCTCCGCGGGCAATGCCGCTCCTGCCAGGCCGCCATCTCGCCGCGGTATCTCCTGATCGAGGCGGCCACCGCGGCGCTGGTCGGCGGGCTGTTCGCGTGCTACTACCTGCTGGACATCCGCAACGGGCTGGGCCCGATCACGACGTCCTGGCCGGTCTACGCGACCCACGCGGCGCTGCTGTGCGGGCTGCTCGCCTGCTCGGCCGTCGACGTCGACAAGTGGATCGTCCCCCTCGAAATCTGCTGGTTCCTGTCGCTGATCGCGCTGGTGGCCATGACGGCCGCCCCGCCGTCGCAGGAATTCCTGCCCCGCATCTCCCCCGCGACGGGTGCCGCAAGCATCGCGGCCGCCATCGGGCTCGCCATCGCCCTGCTGCTGCAGCGACTCGGATTTCTCCAGCAGAGCTTCATCGACGCCGACGATCGGGAAGCTCCGCGAACCGAGGGCGACGATGAGACCGAAGGCGAGTCGAAGATCACCGCCGTCGCCATCGGCAAGGAGCACGGCGTCAATCCCCGGCGGGAGATTCTGCGGGAGGTCGTCTTCCTGGCGCCCGCGATCCTGCTGGCGGTGGCCGCCCACGCAGCCGTCACACACGTCGAGGGAATCCGCACGGTCTGGGAGAATCTCAACGCGGAAGCCCACAGCGGACGCTTCGCCCGGCACTTCGCGGCCCTCCAGGCGGCCGTGTTCGGCTACCTCATCGGCGGGCTGTGCGTCTGGGGCACGCGGATCCTGGGCACGCTTGGGTTCGGACGCGAAGCGATGGGCCTGGGCGACGTGCACCTGCTGGCCGCGGTGGGGGCGGCGACCGGGTGGATCGTCCCGACGCTGGCCTTCTTCCTGGCCCCGTTCTTCGGGCTGCTCTGGGCGCTGCACCTGTTTCTGGGGCGGAAGCAGCGGGAGTTGCCCTACGGGCCTTGGCTGGCGGCCGCAACGGCGGCGGTCATGATTTTCTACGACGGTATCATCGAGTTCCTGACATCCGGCGCCCCGGGACTGGGGCGTTTCCTCCGATAGGCGGGCCATGACATGAGCGCAAAGAACATCTCAAGCTATCTCCAGGTGATCCTCACCGGGGCCGTGCTGCTGGCCGCGGCGATGCTGGTCATCCTCCAGTGGGGCAACACGACCGGCGTGACGATGTACGGTCCGCTGGTGACGGTCAACACCGCCATCCTGATGCTCTGCTCGGCGGCTGCGGGCGTCGTGCTGCTGTGGCTGGCCAAGATCTTCTTCCGCGGAGCGGGCGCGGTGCGCCGTGCGCGGAAGGCTGCCGCGGCCGCCAAGCCCGCCCCCGCCCCCCACCCCGCCCCGGCGCCGCCCGCGGACGAACAGGCGGAATAGGCCCGCCCCCTCACAAAAAAACCGCCAAGGGTCTTTCCCCCGCACGCCGGAGGGCTATAATCCGTGAAGGCAGATTCCTCTGGGGCATTGGTTGACTGACAGGCTGAAAAGGAGAACCTCATGAAACTCACGAGAGTTGGTGGATTGGCATTGGTCCTGGCCGCGTTGTCGCTGGCCGCGGGCGGTTGCTGCACGAAAGAGAAGAAACAGATCCAGGCCTTGCAGGCCCAGTACAACGATCTGAGCAGTCAGAACACGGACCTGCGCGACCAGCTCGCCTCGGCGCGTCAGCGCCAGTCGGAGCTTCTCGCGCAGATCGACTCGAAGGACGGCGAGATTTCCAGCCTGCGCACGGAACTCGCCGCCAAGCCCCCCGCGCCGGAGAAAGGCACGGCCGCTCCGGGCTGGCAGCAGACGACGATCGGTGACAAGATCACCGTCGGCAGCGACATTCTGTTCTCCTCGGGACGGGCGACGTTGACGACGGCGGGATCGCAGGCGCTGGCCAAGATCGCCTCCGACATCCGGTCGTCCTACGCGGGTCTTCCCGTTCGCGTCTACGGGTACACCGACAGCGACCCGATCAAGAAGACCAAGCACCTGTGGAAGGACAACCTCGACCTGTCCGCGAACCGCGCGATGGCCGTCACGCGGTACCTCATCAGCAAGGGCATCAAGGCCGAGGCGGTCGAGACGATCGCGATGGGCTCGACGCACTATGTCAGCAGCAATACCACCAAGGCGGGCAAGAGCAAGAACCGCCGCGTGGAGATTTTCGTCATCAAGTA
>CAZEJA010000011.1:0-17840 GCA_964512215.1 uncultured Planctomycetaceae bacterium | reverse complement strand
TCAGGCCCTCCAGGCCGCCAAAGACTCCGGCAAGAACGCCATCCACCTCATCGGCGGCAACGGCCCGCGAACCGACGCTGACCCCACGCCCGGGTAGAGCTGCGCAACCTGCCCCTCACGACCCGTTGATCGCCACTCGCGTATAGGGACTGGAAATGTAAGTCCGGTAGCCCTTCCCCTGATACCGCACCGTCTTCCCGTGATTGCTGAAGAAGTCGATTCGAGATGCTCTCGGATCGAGCTGAATCTCCGCCGTCCACCCGCCGCGCTTGGTGGCGCGCTTCATCTCCGCCGAGTTCTAATCCGGAATGAGTTCGATCAGATACTTCGGGCTGCCGGCGGGCCCGCGATCGTAGATCCACCAGATTCGCCCGCTTCCCTCTCCGGAATCAGGCCCAAATCGAACGCGGACTCTCAAGACTCCCTTCTCGATCCGGTGCTCGACCTTCGGAGGAGTGAGCAGCGGCTCCACCTTGTCCGGAAAGAAATGCCGCAGCAGGAATGCGGTCTTGTTCTGTGCATCGCGCTCGATCCGAGGATGTCCCCCCTTCTTCCCATGCCCGGTATTGGCGCCCAGATAGACCGGAATGTCCGGGTGATGTGCTCCGCCCCAGGCGAGGTCGTAGGCAACGCCGTCATGGGTTCCCGGGTGAAACAGCATGTCCACCTTTCGGCGACGAAGCTCGTTCAGGTTTCGGGAAATGAAGACATCGTCTGAAATGTCCCTGACAAACTTCTGGAGATCCTCCCAGGTGTGGCCCGCCGCCAACGCCGCGCGATTGAAGTTGGGGCCGAAGTGCCCGCCCGAGAACACGCCCTTCCTACCGGGCTGCGCTTCAAGCTCATCCCAGGCCTTGCGATCACAAAGGCGGAGCGGCGAATCCCAGATGGGCGAGACGGTGGCGTGAACGGCCGTCATCCGGTCGTCGTGGAGAATCGCCATCGACGGTGAGGCCCCGTTCTTCGATCCGCCCGACAGGGCGACCTTGCCCTTCTCAAAATGCCCCGTCTCGGCATAGGCCGCCGTGACGGCGCGTATGAGCGTCGCCGGCCACCCCCAGTATTGAATGCAGAAACGCGGGTCAAGCGTCTTCAGGAAGCGCGTGCGCATGGCTGTGGCCAGTTCGCCCTGCCCGAACGTCCTGGGCTCCTGCACGATCGTATGCACCAGGCCCACGCCGCCGCGGAGCAACTCCACGTCCACGCCGCGGGGGCGGGCATCCCTCTTCAACTCCGCAAGCTGATGCCCTCCGGTGAGATGGAACCCTCTTGCCTTCTTGTCGGCAGGCACGATCATCCGCACCGGGATGCGGTAGTCCTGTCCCGCCCAGAGCTGCCCCACGCGGATCGTGATCAGCTTCTGACGCGTCGGACAATCGCCCCTCACGTCATGCCAGTCCTGAAGCACCTCGACGCCCAGCGTGGTCGCGTCGAGCATCTCCCGCATATCCAGCGGCGAGCCCTCCGCCTTCCCTGGCTGCTTCTCCCCTGCCCCAGCCGCCACACAGAGCAGCAACACGATGCTCGTGGTCACTGTCTTCATCCGTTCACGCCCTTCCCTGGCGGCTGGTAGGGCGCGTCCCCTGGGGACGCACCCTACGCTTCCAGTTCCGCCTTGCGTTTGGCGACGATCGCCTTCTTGTCCTCGGGCATGTCCTCTTCGGCGAGCAATGCATCGCAGCCGTCAATGAAGAACACCTTGGCGAAGTCGGTCGTGTAGACGCGGTCTTCGGGGGCGCGACTCTCAACGGTCTTGAGGAACCCCTCGAAGTCCTCGAAGTAGCTGCCGTAGATGTGGAACGAATCCGCGATGTGCATGTACTCGCCGGGCTCGACGCCGATCTGGTCGGCCATCAGCTTCTGCAGCTCGGTGAAGGCGTACATGTTCATGAACGCCGCCTTGAAGGCGTCGTTGGAGCGGATGTGAATGTTCATGTGCAGCTTGCCGTCCGCGATGCGAAACCACAGGCGCTGCAGGCAGGTGGGGTCGCCGATGTTCATGTCGTTCCAGACCTGCCACGTCACCACCTGCGCACGGCGGGTGTAGGGCACTTCCTTGAGCTTCTTCACCGCGCCGGCGACCTGGTCGAACACGCCGGTGGCGGGCACGTCGTAGGCGAACATCCGCTCGTGGTAGGTGTACTCCCACTTGCCCGCAGCCGGGTCGATCCAGTGATCGTGCACGCCGTAGAGCGCCTCGGCGCGGTACTTCTCCAGATCGTCCAGCCCGCCGGGAAAGGCGCGGTGGATGCGCGGCTCGTCGAAGGGGCGTGTGACATGGATCAGCGCGCTGACGTCGCGGCTGTGCGGATCTTCGGGCTTGTCGTACTCCGTCGGGAAGCTCTCGCCCTGCTCCCAGCAGGCGACGACAGCCCGCTCCCACGCCAACGGAAGAGACTCCTCCACGATGTGAATCGACTTCATCCTACGCCTCCTTGCGTGCGCCGAAGCCTGCTGCGAGACCGGCGGGTCATTCCTTTTCGTTGCGTCCCTTGAAGCCGGTCCGCTTGACAATCTGATCGAAGTCGAACCAGGCGTCGCGAATCCGGTCCTGCTGGAAGCCCCGGAGGAGCTGTCCGACCAGCACCCGCGCCTGCTTTTCGTATTCGTTGACGACCAACGGGCGGAACGACGACCGTTCGAGAACCAGCACCGTCCGGTCCGCTTCCACCGGCGCCACACCGACCGCCCGCGGCTCGGCCGGGTACGGCGGCTGGACGTCTTCCGGCGCCAGCGAGAACGCCGTCGCGAAGAACGCTTCCCGTGCTTCCTCGGTGGGCAGATTGGCCGCGCCGACCTGACTCCAGATGATGCCCGGTGCGAGCGGCTGGCCCCGGAAGTAGTTGGCCATCTGCCTCATCCAGGCCACCTTCTCGTGCACGAGCATGTGTCCGGGCGCCGGCAGAGACATGCCGTTGGGCGCCATCAGCGCCAGCGACTTGCGGGAGAACAGGCCCGTCAACTCCGTCTCCTTCTTGGCGTCCTTGGCGACGGCCTCCAGGCCCTTCTCCTTGGCCGCGGCGGCCAGTTCGTCGGCCCGCTTGCCCGCCAGGTCGAAGGCCCGCACGATCTTCAGATCATCCACGACCTCCTTGCGAAGGACGTCGGTCAGGGCCTCCGGCGCGTGCGCGGGGACGGCCTCGACGAGTGTCCACGCCAGACGACCCGCGCGGTCGCCCATCACGTACATGGGCTGGCCCGTCTCGCCGACCTTGATCATCGACGCGACGCGCGGCGGCAGGTCGAACGACTTGGCCGTGAACGCCACCGCCGACAGCGGGCGGGCGCCCTGCGGCGACTGCGACGTGTAGCTGTTGCGCAGCAGTTCCACGTCGCCCAGGCCCGCGCGATCCACCAGACCGGTCGCCCCCGCCGACAGCGGGAACATGTCGAGATCCGCCGGGCCGCCCGTGGCGAACAGCACGTCCGGGAACAACTCGCACGTCGCCCACTTCAGTGTCGGAACCACCGCCGGACGCGCGGGTTTCTTGTCCTTGTCGTCTTCGACCGTCACAGTGGGAGCGGCCTCGAAGACCTGTTCCGTGATCTCCGCCAGGGCCGCCGCCAGCGTCGTGCCCTTCGCCTTCAGCGTGACGCGAACGCCCGGATCGACCGAGACGTCCCCGCCGGCATTCCACGGATAGCAGATGCTCGTCAGTTGGGCTGACCTCGCCAGAGACGCGACGGCCTGGTCCAGCCGCTGGGCCCTGATCTGAACGTCAATCTTGCGCGACAGCACGTCATCGGCGCTGCCCTTCATCGCCGCGATGACGGCCGGGAACGAACCGTGCTCGGCTGCCAATTCCTCGACCCGGGCAACGACGTCGTCCAGCTTCCGCTGCACCGCTTCCTGGGAGAGGATCGCGGCGATCTCCTCGCGGGACTCGGCATACGTCTTCTGCACCTTGCGCGTCTCGGGCTGAGTAGCCGGCGCGGTGGTCGGCTGCTCGACGACCGGCTTCGTCGACGGAATCGGGACTTCCTTGACGAATTCGCTCGTGTGTTCGCGGTAATACTGCCGCATCCGCCGGTCGGCCGGACGCGTCACGCGCTGCACCACGTCCTCGCTCGCGAGGAGATACTCCAACCGCACCCGGTCCGGCTGCTTGTATCCGAAGCCGAACGGGTTCTCCTTCGTGTACGACTTCGGGGCCTGGTCCTTGTACTTGTCGAACTGCGTCGTCACGTCGGCGTCGAGGGGCTCGGGGATGCCCTCGGTGAATTCCTCGGCCGGAACCTTCAGCACGCGCAGGTCGATCATCTCGCCCAGGTCGCGGCACATCAGCGTCAGTTCGGGCTTCGACGGCGGACTGCCCGGCATGGCCAGACCGAACGTCCTGCTCACGGTCAGCCACCGGGTGATCGCCGCCCGGAAACGCTTCTCGGTGGTCTCGGCTTCGTTGGACTTCAACAGGGACAGCAGCGCCTTGTACTGGGCGCCCTTCACGTCCATTCCCAGGCTGGCCAGGAAACCGTCCACGTCGGCGTCGGAGACGATGATCTCGTTGGCCTCGGCCTCCTTCAGCAGCAGCGCGAAAGCCAGATTCGCCTCGCCGATCGACGCGGCGCGGATCGGCAGGGATCGCCCGAGGTACTTCCCCACAAGCTCCCGGTCCCGGTCCGCCGTCCAGACCTCGGTGATATCCACGTCGCCGAAGCGGCTGGCGCCCACGGTGCTGTCGCCGCCGCCGCCCCCGAAGAACATCTCCATGCCCTGAATGCCGACCAGGAAACTGACCATCAAGGCGACCATGATGATGATGACCATCTTCTGACGTCGCCGGAAGAATCGGAATGCCATACGGTGATCCTCTGTGCGAACTCGTGATTTCTGTCAGAGAGCCCCGCCGGGGGCCTCGGAAACGTCCCATGATAGATATCGGCGGAGCGAATGCAAGCCCGCCTGGCGATTTCGCCCCGCCAAGAAGGTCCCCGGGGGACTATCCCTTGATCACGCCCATCGGGCGAAGGCGGGCGACGGTGCGGGCCAGCCCCGCCGCGGTGACGCATTCGACGACGGTATCGATGTCCTTATAGGCGTCCGGCTGCTCCTCGGCCAGGCCCGTTCGTCCGCGCGCGGGCGATAACTCCTTTTGCAGCAAGCTCTTTATCGATTCGCCTCCCGTCGGCGCTGCGGATGGCCGCCTTGCGCGACATCACGCGCCCCGCGCCGTGACAGGCGCTGGCGAACGTCTGCCGGGCCGCTCCCGCCGCCCCCAACAGCACGTAACTCGCCGTCCCCATGTCGCCCGGGATCAGCACGGGCTGGCCCCACGGGCGCAGCGACTCCGGCAGGTCCGCGTGCCCGGGAGGCAGGGCGCGCGTGGCGCCCTTGCGGTGCACGCACAGGTCCCGCTGCCGCCCGCCGACGGTGTGCGTCTCGATCTTCGCGATGTTGTGCGCCACGTCGTAGACCTGGCGCAGCCCCAGCGACCGGGCGGAGGCCTTGAGGAACCGCCCCAGCGTGCGGCGGAGCTGCGTCGCCAGCAACTGGCGGTTCGCCCACGCGAAGTTCGCGGCCGCACGCATCGCCCCCAGGTACCGCTGCCCTTCCGGGCTCTCGACCGGGGCGCAGACGAGTTGGCGGTCCGGCAGGTCGATACCGTACTTGCCTGGCGCCGAGCGCAAGGCCTTCAGCGAATCCTGGCAGACCTGGTGCCCCAGCCCGCGCGAACCCGAGTGGATCATGAACGTCACCGCGCCCTCGGTCAGCCCCAGCGCGTCGGCCGCGTCGCGGTCGAAGATCCGATCGACGACCTGCACTTCCGCGAAGTGATTGCCCGCGCCCATCGTGCCGCACTGGTCGGCCCCGCGCTTGATCGCGTGCGGCGAGACCGTGTCCGGATCCGCGCCGGCCAGACAGCCGCCCGACTCCGTCGCCGCCAGGTCCGCTTCGTCGGCCAGGCCCTTCTCAACCAGGTACGCCGCGCCCCGGGCGAGAATCCCGCGAAGTTCCTTGGGGGCGAACCGGAACGGGCCGCCCACGCCGACGCCGACGGGAATGTCGCGGAATAGTTGATTCACCAGGTCCTTGATGCGCGGACGGATCTCGTCGGCGACCAGGTCGCTCCGCAGCAGTCGCACACCGCAGTTGATGTCGTAGCCCACGCCGCCCGGGGAAATCACGCCCCCCTCGGCGACATCCGTTGCAGCCACGCCGCCGATGCAGAAGCCGTACCCCCAGTGCACGTCCGGCATGGCCAGCGAGGCGCCCACGATGCCCGGCAGCGTCGCGACGTTGGCGACCTGCTCGGGCCCGCCGCCGGAGATCACATCGCCGATCAGCGCAGAACTGGCGTAGATAATCCCGTCGACCCGCATCCCGCGGCGGGCGTTCTTCGGAATCCGCCACCGGTTCGCGTCGATCTGCTCAATCTTGCCCTGAAATTCCTTCGCCATCACGCACCTTGTCTTGTGGGCCGCTGAGACGCAGAGGACGCAGAGAACAGCTTTCCGGGCGCTGCGCCTCGAAGCGTCACCATGCTATGCACCCGGCAGCGGCCTTGCCTTGTCTCTCCGTTCCTCTGTCGCGCTGTGTCGAACCCTAGAGATCCAGAATGATGCGCCCGACCCAACCGTCACCCCCGCGGGCGACCTTCAGTTGATGATACGTGACGGCCTTGACTTCCGTGGCGATCTCGTGACGGGCGTCGTCATACGATTCGCCAACAAGCTCCGCCGTCACGACGATCTCGCTGATCTGCTCCACAGACACGGCCGCGACGGCGAAGCGATTTTCCTGAATCGCCGCGAGGACCTCGCAAAGGAAGTCGACCGCGAGGGCCTCGACGTCCTCAGCCTCCACGTGAACCGCCAGCGTCTGCTCTTCCGCAACGGACCCGCGTGGGCAGACGACGTCCGCTAACCCCTCGCCCAGGGCCTCGAACAGCTCCGCCAGCGTGTCGGCCCGCGCGTCCAGACCGACGTCGGCGGTGTGGTCGAATGTCTCGCAGTGCTTGGCCATCTTCGTCCCTGTCGATTATAGCAGCGGCCCCGCGGAGGCACAGGCTTTCCAGTCCGTGCGTCCGGAGGGTAGAATCACGGAACACGCTCGCGCCGGCAGGCGGGCGAGGAAGGTGGACGATGGCGAAGAAGAAGAAGAAGAGCAAGGGCGCGCAGGTGTTGCATCCGCTGACGCCGACGAACATGACGGAATTCGGCGTGCTGACGGCGCCCCCGCCGGGCGAGGACGGGTTCACTCCCGACGGATCGTGGTCGCGGTTCTACCGGATCTGGACGTGCTACGGGTACCGCAGCGGATCGAACCGCGACTCAGGTTATCTCTTCCTCAGCCGCAAGGTCGCCGACAACGCGGCTCGCCTGAAGGCCCACCAGGTGCTGCTCAACGCCGAGGGCACGAAGCACTCCATCGAAGCGAGGATCCGCTGCCGGACCGACGCGACGGCTGCGCCGGTGGAGTGGACCGTCACGAGCAGCTTCAGCGGCGGACCGGACCGGAACCTGCCCGACGTGACGACGAAGGAATCCGCGCGCATCGACGGACAGACGCTGGCCGTCACCGTCGGCGGACGGACGCGGAAGCGGAAGCTGCCCGGTCCCGTCGCGGCCGACTGGTGCCTCTTCGACGCCGTCCAGCGCCTCCCCTTCCGAAAGGGCGAACCGCTCGGCTTCGCCCTGCTGGAAGGCATGAGCCTGGCCAAAGAAGATCACCGCCTGTCCTACCGCGGCAGGATCCCCGTCACGTGGGGCCCGAAGAAGGTCCCCCTTCACTGCTTCCAGCAGACCGGGCGCGGCGTGTACCCGTACGAATACTGGCTGGGCGATGACCACCGCCTGCTGATGGTCGTCACCGGGCCGCGAACGTACATCGCCGACCCGAACGCGAAGGACATTCTCAAGACCACCGGCAGCAAGAAGAAGGGAGGCGGCAAGTGAGCCAGCGACCGAATGCAGACCGTCCGTCCCGTCGCGAGGTGCTGCAGACCGGCGCCGTCTCAGCAGCCGCCATGGCTGCGACCGGGGGACTGGCGCCGACCGCGAAGGCGGCGCGCGAAACGGGCAAGCCGAACGTGCTGCTGATCATGACCGACCAGCAGCACATCGACACCGTCGCCGCACGCGGCTGCGGGCACGTCAAGACGCCCGCATTGGATCGCCTTTGCGGGCGCAGCGTGACGTTCACCGAATCGTTCGCGACGAACCCCGTCTGCTCGCCCGCCCGCAGTTCGGTCTGGACCGGGCGAATGCCCACCGAAACGGGCGTCTACACGAACGGGAAACCGATCCACGCCTCCGTACCGAACATCGGACAGTGGCTGCGGAAGCACACGGACTACGACACCGTGTACGTGGGCAAGTGGCACCTGCCGAGCAGCTTCACGCACAAGATCCCCGGCTTCACCGTGCTGACGCCCGGCGTGAGCGGGCAGGGGAACCTCGGCGACACCAGCACGTCGCGGGCGTGCGAGGGCTACCTGCGGAGCCGCCCCGCCGACAAGCCCTTCCTGATGGTCGCGTCGTTCTTCCAGCCGCACGACATCTGCCAGTGGCTGCGGATCAACCAGGCCGATCCGGGCAGGCTGCGCTACCCCGAGATCGCCGAACAGCTTCCCCCCCTGCCGCCGAGCTTCGAGTTCGATCCGAACGAGCCCGCCCCCATCGGGCGCGACCGCGACCGCAACGAGCCCGGCGCCACAAAGGGCAAGTGGTCGAAGCTCCACTGGCGCTACTACATGTGGAGCTACTATCGCCACATCGAGATGGTCGACGCCGAAGTCGGCCGCGTCCTTGACGCCCTGGAAGACACCGGCTTGGCCGAGAACACACTGGTCATCTTCACGTCGGACCACGGGGAAGGGCTCGCCCATCATCAGCTCGTCCGCAAGAGCAAGCTCTACGACGAGGCGGTGAAAGTGCCCATGATCGTGAGCCTGCCGGGACGCGTGAGAGAAGATGTCACCGACTCGACGCACCTGGTTTCCGGGCTGGACGTGGTGCCCACCGTGTGCGACTACCTCGGCATCCAGGCGCCGCGGATGTCCCACGGGCGGAGCTTGCGTCCCATCGTGGAGGGCGTCGGGACGAGCTGGCGGCCGTACGTGAGCTCGCAGGTCAGCACGAACGGCACGATCGGGCGGATGATCCGCTCGCAACAGTACAAGTACGTCGCCTACAAGGGCTGCGACGTCGAGCAGCTTTTCGACGTGCAGGCCGACCCGCACGAGACGAAGAACCTGGCCGCCGACGCGAAGTTCGCCTCCGTGCTCGCCGACCACCGGACGATGCTCGCGGAGTGGGAAAGCAAGCTCACCGTGGCGCCGACCGTGCCGAAGGAGGCCCGTTGGCCGGTCGCATAGCGAACGGGCGGAGTCTTGCCTATGTTGCTGGGTTCACACTTGAGTATCGGCGGCGGCATGCACCGGGCGTTGGAGGCGGCCGCGGGGTATGGCTTCCGCGCGGTGGCGCTGTTCGTGCGCAACCAGGTGCAGTGGCGCCCCACGCCGCTGCGCGAGGAGGCGGTCCGGCGGTTCCGCGCGACGCGGAAGCGTCTGGGCATCGGCCCGGTCGTCGCGCACGGGTCATACCTGGTGAACCTCGCGGGGCTCTGCGCGATCCGCCGCAAGTCGATCTCCGCGATGAAGCACGATCTCGACCGCTGTGGACGCCTGGGCATCGAGTATCTCGTCTTCCACCCCGGTTCGCGCCCGGATGCCTCCGAAGGTATCGCACTCATCGCGTCAGCGCTGAACGAGATCGTCGCCGCCGTCGCGCATCGGCGCCCGAAGATCCTCCTGGAGACGACGGCCGGGCAGGGCAACTGCATCGGGCACACCTTCGAGCAGCTTGCAGCCATTCTCTCGCGCCTGGACCGCCCGAAGCGGTTCGGCGTCTGCCTGGACACGTGCCACATCTTCGCGGCCGGTTACGACATCCGCACGCCCGCAGCCTACCGGCGAACGATGAAGGCGTTCGACGACACCGTCGGCCTGGACCGGCTGCTCGCGATTCACCTGAACGATTCGCGCCGGCCCCTCGGCAGCCGCGTGGACCGCCACGCGCACATCGGCGCCGGCGAGATCGGCCTGGGCGGATTCACGAACATCGTCAACGACCCCCGTCTCGCGGACGTGCCGATAATCCTCGAGACGCCCAAAGGTACCGACGAGATGGCGCGGGACTGGGACGAGGTGAATGCCGAATCCCTCCGCGACCTTGTGCGCTGATCCATTTCGGATTTCGGATTGGGGATTGGGACGCGCCGGCATCCTCCCCTTGTTTGACGACGGACCCACGCGCAAACAGTCCCGGGATGCCAAGACGACGCAAGCACGTTGCCGTTCAATCCGAAATCCGCAATCCGAAATCCGCAATGGCCTGCGGGCGTCGCCTCGCACTTCCTGCTATCATGCGTTCTCACGAATCGACGAGGAACGGCCGACGCCATGGGTTCTGCACTACGCATCGCTTCGATCATCTCGGTCCTGCTGGTGTGCGTGTCGGCAGCGACTGCCGCGGACACCGCGCCGGGGGCGCACGACTGCGAGGCCGATCAGACGCCCTTCTGGGTCTGGCCGCTGCTGCTGTTCGTCGTCGCCTTCGTGTTGGGAATGATCGCCATTCCCGCGGGAATCGGCGGCGGCGTGTTGTTCGTGCCGGTCGTTTCGGGCTTCTTCCCCTTCCACCTCGACTTCGTCCGCTGCGCGGCGCTGCTGACGGCGCTGGCGGGCTCGGTGGCGGCCGGGCCGAGACTGCTGCGGTCCGGGTCGGCCAGTCTCCGCGCCGCCCTGCCGGTTGCGCTGGTCACCTCCACATTCTCCATCGTCGGCGCGATGATCGGGCTCGCCCTGCCCAGCGACGTCATCCGCGTCCTTCTCGGCGTCGTCATCCTGGGCATCGTCGCCCTGATGCTTCTGGCAAAGCGGACCGAGTTCCCCCACGTGCCGGAGGGGGACCGGCTGTCGCGGGCGCTGCGCATCCACGGGCTGTACCGCGCCGACCCGCTCGCCGAGCCCGTCGAGTGGAACATCCACCGCACGCCCCTGGGACTGGGGTTGTTCGTGATCGTCGGCATCCTGGCCGGCATGTTCGGGCTCGGCGCGGGGTGGGCCAACGTGCCCGTGCTGAACCTCGTGATGGGCATGCCGCTCAAGACGGCCGTCGGGACCAGCGTGACGCTCCTGGCCGTCACCGACTCCTCCGCCGCCTGGGTCTATATCAACAGCGGCGCCGTGATCCCCATGATCATCGTCCCCTCCGTCGTGGGCATGATGCTGGGCTCCCGCGTGGGCGTGAAGCTCTTCCACAGGCTCAAGCCCCGGGCGATCCGGTACGTCGTGCTCGTCGTCCTGACGCTTGCCGGAGCGAGGTCTCTCCTCGGAGGGCTGGGAGTGCTATAGAGGACCGCAATGACCACCAAGGCGAACAGACCGATAGGCAAGGCTGAACAAAAGCGGGTCTACGCCCGCGTTCTGGAGTGGGGCATGTGGATCGCCCTGGTCCTGGTGGTCGTCACATTCCTGATCCACGCCACGCAACTGCTTCCTCCCCGCGTGCCCCTGGAGAAGCTGCCCCAGTACTGGTGCATGCGAAGTAGCGAGTACGTCGAGGCTACGTGCGCCCCGGCCGGCTGGGGATGGGCGGCGACACTGCGCTACGGCGACTGCCTCGTGATGGTCGGGCTGGCGCTGCTGGCGACGCTGTCGGTCATCAGCTACATCCACGTCATCCCGCACTTCCTGCGCGATCGCGACTATACCTACGCTGCCATCGCGACGGTGGAGGTCCTCGTCATCGCCCTGGCCGCCTCCGGCGTGCTCGCGAGCATCGGACACTAGGACATTTCGGATTTCGGATTGCGGATTTCGGATTGGGACGCGGACGCACCTCCCGCTTACTCAACGACGGATGTACGCACGGGCAGTTCTGGTATGCCGGAACGCCCCGGGTGTGCCGCCGTTCAATCCGAAATCCGCAATCCGAAATCCGAAATCACGACACTTCCGCAGTGTTCCACAATCGCTGCACCGGTCGTTTGCATTTCCGGAATGCATCCGGGACAATAGCCCTTCCATGGCCAAGCGCAAGGGCAAGAGCCAACAGCGAATCAAGGACTGGCACCAGCGGTACCTCGCCCGCGAGGCCGACGCCCACACCCCCCCGCGCCGCATGAAGCTCTCCGCGCGGGCGGTCAAGCTGCCTTCCTTCCGCGAGGATGACGACGCTCGCTCGATCGGCCTGGAGGGCCTGCCCACCGTCGAGGGGATGGTCGTGGGCATGTTCCCCGGGGGTTCGGTCGTCCGCGTGGGCGACGAGGAGATGCTCTGCGGCATCGCCAAGACATTCCGCGCCCCGGAGGGCTCGACGCCGCTGACCGTCGGCGACGTCGCCACCGTCGCGATCACCCGCAGCGAACACGCCGACGCCACCAGCGACGACCGCGACCGCGCCGACGGCATGGTCGTGGCCCGCGGGCCGAGAGAGACGGCCCTGTCCCGCCCCCAGCCTCGCAGTGGCAAGCGCACGGACGAATACAAGACCGAGACGTTCGAGAAGGTCATCGCCGCCAACATGGACGTGTTGCTGATCGTAGCCGCCACGCGCCAGCCGCCGCTGCGCCACGGGCTGATCGACCGGTACCTCATCATCGCCGAGCGCGGCGAACTGCAGCCGATCCTCGTGATCAACAAGATCGACCTGGACAAGCCCGATAAGCAGGTGCTGGCCGACTTCAAGTCGCTCGGGATCGACGTGCTGCTCTGCTCGGCCGCGACGGGCAAAGGGACTAGGGCGCTGTCCCGCAAGCTGACCGGCAAGCGGAGTATCCTCGCCGGCGCCTCGGGCGTGGGCAAGAGCACGCTGATCAACGCAATCGTCCCCGACGCGAACGCCGCGACGCGCACCGTCCGCGCCGCCGACGAGCGAGGCCGCCACACTACGACGGCCGCCGTCGTCTACGACCTGCCCGGCGGGGGCATGCTCATCGACACGCCGGGCATCCGCGAACTGGGCATGCGACTCGACGCGACGGAACTGCCCTGGTACTTCCCCGAGTTCGAGGCCCTCGCCCCCGCTTGCCGCTTCAACAATTGCACCCACACGCACGAGCCCGAATGCGCCGTCCTCCGCGCCGTCGAGGCCGGCGACATCGTCCCCCGCCGCTACGAGAGCTACCTGCGAATCCTCGATACGCTGTCGGAGGGGTAGCTCCCCTCGCAGGAAGCCGATAGGAGAGAACAGGATGAAAGCAAGAGTTGCAGCCGTACTGTGCCTGACCTTCACGATCGCGGGCGCCGCGACGGCGGGATTCGGCGCGGAACCCAAGAAGGCGAAGAAGCCCACCAGGTACGCGCTGGCGAAGTACCGGGGCTTCTCGATTCCGCAGATCGACCTGAACAAGCGCACCGACCTGCAGATCGTCATCAGCAAGGACCCGAAGATCTACATGGGGCATCCGAGTTCCGTGCTGCTGGACGACGGTAAGACCATGGTGATGATGTACCTCAACCAGCACGGCCGCGGGAAGATGATGTGGCAGCGGAGCACGGACGGAGGCAAGACGTGGTCGAAGCGCCTGCCGCTGCCCGAGGGTTGGGACAAGCCCGTCGTGATCAACGGCAAGGAACACCCTCCCTTCCTGGAGGTCCCGATCCTCTACAAGGTCACCGAACCGAAGGGCAAACAGCGAATCGTCCTGTACACGGCCGGGCGCGACAACTACCCAGCACGTCACGCTGTCAGCGAAGACGGCGGGAAGACGTGGTCGAAGGCCAAGCCCATCCTCTTTGGTGGCAAGGAGTTATACAAGACGATTGTCTTCCTGTCCGACCTGATCCGCCTGAAGGACGGCAGCTACCTGGGGACGTGGCACTACCGGGGGACGACGTTCGTCGCGACGACGCAGGACGGGCTGAGCTTCTCCAAGCCGCGCATCGCCGCCGTGTACCCCAAGGCCTTCCCGTGCGAAGGCTGCCTCATTCGCTCGCCGGACGGCGGGAAGATCGCCCTGCTGCTGCGGGAAAACAACCGCAACTACAACTCGCTGATCTGCTTCAGCAGCGACGAGGGCAAGACCTGGACGAAGCCGCGCCAGATGCCCGACTCGATCACGGGCGACCGCCACCAGCACACCTACACGCCGGACGGGCGACTGTTCATCTCCTTCCGCGACCGCGGCGTAGAGACACCCACGCACGGCGACTGGGTGGCGTGGGTCGGCACGTTCGAGGACCTCGAGAAAGGCCGCGAAGGTCAGTACCGCGTCCGCATGAAGGACAACCTCAAGGGCGCCGACTGCGCGTACCCGACGCAGCACCTCCTGCCGGATGGGACGATCTTCGCGGCCACCTACGGGCAATGGGGCAAGGGCGAGAAGAACTCCATCCTGGGCTTCCGCTTCAAGATCGAGCAGTTGGACGCGATGGTGAAGAAGGCAGGGAGCGAGAAGTGAGCCAGCCAACCGTTACGAGACGGGCGATGCTGAAGAGGCTGGGGCTGGGCGCCGCGGCGGCGGCGTCTGCTCCGCGATGGCTGACGGGGGCAGCGAACCCCGCCGCCCGTCCGAACGTGCTCTTCATCGCGGTCGACGACATGCGGGACTGGACCGTCGGGCTCGGCGGGTACGCGGGCAAGGTCCACACGCCGAATCAGCAGCGCCTCGCGAAGAGGGGCGTCGAGTTCACGCACGCCTACACCGCCTCGCCTGTATGCTGCCCGAGTCGCGCCGCGATCATGACCGGGCTCATGCCCCACACGAGCGGCATCTACAACAACGGGCAGTGGTGGAAGCCCCACATGCCCGACGTCGTCACGATCCCCCTGCACTTCCGGTCGCACGGGTACAAGGTCGCGGGCGCGGGGAAGATCTTCCATCACACAGCCGGCAACAACCCGCCATACCAGTGGGACGAATTCCGGCGACTGGTCTTCCGGGACGACCCGTGGTTCCGCAGCCACAAGCTCAACTACCCGTGGTCGAAGGTCGGCCCCCCGCCAAAGGGCTTCCCGTTCTGCGGCTTCAAGGGCCTGCCCCACGAAAACGACTGGGGCCCCCTGCCTGGCAAGAACGAGGCGGACTACGACGATGCGAAGACCGTCGACTTCGCCGTCAAGTATCTGCACCGCAAGCACGACAAGCCCTTCTTCCTCGCGTGCGGCATCTTCCGCCCGCACCTGCCGTGGTACGTGCCGAAGAAGTACTTCGACATGTATCCGCTGGACGGGATCAAGCTGCCCGAGGCTCCCAAGGACGACCTGAACGACATTCCCAAGGAAGGCCTCGCCCTCGCGAAGGCCCGCCGCAGTGATCTCGAGAAGATCACGGCCGCCAACAAGAAGAAGCACGCCGTGCAGGCGTACCTGGCGAGCATCTCGTTCGCCGATGCGCAGTTCGGCCGCCTGTTGGATGCGCTGGAGGCCAGCGACTACGCCGGCAACACCGTCATCGTCTTCTGGTCGGACCACGGGTGGCATCTGGGGGAGAAGCAGCACTGGCACAAGATGACGCTGTGGGAGGAAGCGACGCGCGTGCCGTTCCTGATCGCTGCCCCGGGAGTAGCGAAAGCGGGCGGGCGGTGCGATCGGCCGGTCAGCCTGGTCGACATCTACCCGACGCTGATCGACCTGTGCGGGCTGTCGCCGAAACCGGAACTCGACGGGCAGAGCGTCGCCCCCCTGCTGCGCGACCCGCAGGCGAAGCGCGACCGCCCCGCCGTGATTGCCTACAAGCGCGGCCAGTGCGCCGTGCGGTCGCAGCGGTGGCGGTATATCCACTACGAAGACGGCGGCGAGGAGTTGTACGACCACGACAACGACCCCAACGAATGGACGAACCTGGCGGGCCAGAAGAAGTACAAGACGGTCATCGCCGACCTCGCCCGTTGGTTGCCGAAGGAGTTCGCCCCCAGCGCACCATCCAAGGGCGCCTATCGCTTCGATCCGATGACGTACAGTTGGGTCCACAAGAAGACGGGCGTCAAGACGCTCGGCACAGCACCGGACGGGAAGTGACCGAGGAGATCCGATGTCGGGAATGACGCGACGCCAGTTACTGAAGCTCGGCGGCCTGGGTGTGGCGGCTGTGGCAACAAGGCACGTGGTTTCCGCGGCGGCGGCTTCGAAACCGAACGTCCTGTTTCTCGTGGTCGACGACTTGCGCACCAGTGTGGGGATCTTCGGAGACAAGCTCGCCGTCACGCCGCACATCGACGCGTTGGGTTCCCGCGGGACCGTGTTCCTCAACGCTCATTGCCAGATCGCGATCTGCAATCCCTCGCGTGCTTCGGTGATGACCGGGCTGCGGCCGGACACGATCAAGGTATGGGGACTGAACAAGCACTTCCGAAAGGAGAAGCCCAAGGTCGTGACGCTGCCCCAGTTGTTCAAGAACCACGGGTATTACACGCATTCCATCGGCAAGGTCTACCACGGGTCGGGCCCGCCTTCGGTGGACAAGCCTTCGTGGTCCGACGCCCCCGAGTTCGATCACTGCACGAAGCGCGATCAGTATGTGCTTGCGAAGAACCGGACGGGGAAGAAGGCCGCCGCGTCGGAGTCCGCTAACTGCCGCGAGACGGACTACATCGACGGTAAGGTTGCCGATGCCGCCATCCGGAAGCTGCGTGAGATCAAGGACAGGGGCGAACCCTTCTTCCTGGCCGTGGGATTCCGCAAACCGCACATGCCGTTCGCCGCCCCCGCGAAATACTGGGCCATGCATGATCGCGCCGCATTGGCCAAGCCCCGAAATCCCAAGACGCCCGACGGAGCGCCGGAGATAGCCGGTCACGACTGGCGGGAAGCAAGGGGCTACACGGATGTGCCGAACAAAGGAGACATGCCGGACGAGAAGACTGCTGAATTGCGGCATGGCTACTATGCCGCGACCAGTTACGTGGATGCCCAGATCGGACGTGTGCTTGCAGAGCTGAAGAGGCTCGGCCTGGACGAGAATACGGTGATCAGCCTCTACGGCGACCATGGGTTCCACATAGGCGAACACAACCTGTGGGGGAAACTCACGAACTACGACTTCGGAACCCACGCGCCCCTGCTGTTTGCCTCGCCTTTCCAGAAGGACAAAGGGGGGGTGGTCCGGCGGGCTGTCGAGTTCCTCGATATTTACCCAACCGTGGCCGATCTCTGCAGCCTCCCGAAACCTGCCGCGCTGGAGGGAGAAAGCCTGACCTCCGTCCTCGATAACCATGACGCTGCTCTGAAGAACTTCGCCGTCTCCCAGTTCGCTCGGCCGGTGTCCTATAACTTCACAAAGAAGAAGCCGGAGAACATGGGGTATACCATCCGTGACGACCGGTACCGCTACACGCAGTGGATCACATTCAAGGGCGGCGCTGTGCTGGCGGAGGAGTTCTATGACTACGCCAAGAACGATGTGGAGTTGACCAACCGGGTGGACGAACCCGAATACGCCGAGGCCGTCAAGAGGCTGAAGAAGAAGCTGCAGCGAATCATCCGGGGACAGGAGGACCTGTCGTGAGCAACAGCAGGCAAGTGGGTCGTCGAGCTTTCCTGAAGTACCTTGCCGCGACGGCAGGGCTGGCATCCGGCACGGCCGGACTGGCCGGTTCGGCCGCGGCCGCCCGAGAGAACCCGAACAAGCCGGTCAACTTCGTCTTCTTCCTGATTGACGATCTGGGCTGGACGGATGTGGGCTGCTACGGCAGCTGGTATTACGAGACGCCCAACATCGACCGGCTGGCCAAGCAGGGCATGCGGTTCAGCGATGCCTACGCCTCGTGCTGCGTGTGTTCGCCGACGCGGGCAAGCATCCTGACGGGCAAGTACCCGGGACGACTGCATATCACGCACGCGATTCCGATCCAGGGGGCGGCTCGATTGAAGGGCCCCCTCCCGCTGCTGCCCGC
>CAZEJA010000010.1:0-17980 GCA_964512215.1 uncultured Planctomycetaceae bacterium | reverse complement strand
GGCGTCCGAAGGCGGCCATCGTGGCGGCGATGAGTCCGGCCTTGGCTTCGCGAATGACGGTCCAGAACAGGCGGAGTCGCCCCGCGCCGAGCGTCCGCGCCGTCTTTTCCAGCTTCGGGTCCAGCCCGTCCGTCGCGGAAGAAAACAGCGCGAGGATGATCGGCAGGGCCAGCGCGAATTCCCCCAGGATGATCGCCCGCGTCGTGTAGAGCATCCCGGCGCTTCCGAGCGGCCCGGAGCGGCTGAGCAGGGCGTAGAGCACCAGTCCGATGACCACGGTCGGCACGGCCATGCCGGTGTGGGCGAGCACGAGCAGCGTCTTGCGTCCGGGGAACCGCCGCCGCCCGAGCATGACGGCGATCGGAACGCCGACGACCACCGCGGCCGCGGTCGCCGCCAGGGAGCACAACAGCGAGACGCTTACGCAGTCGAGCAACTGGGCGTCGAGCGTCCAGACGAGACGGGCGGCTTGTTGCAGGGCGTCGAGCATCTCTCTCCGATCCGTCCTGCCGGTGCGGATGCGCACCGGTCAGGCCGCCCGGCATGATAACGGTTTCGCTCCCCCGAGCCTAGCTGTCCGCGTTCGGGTGGAACAGCACCTCGCCGTCCACGGTGTACTCCCCGATGAGCTTCCGGGCGGTCGGGCCGGTCAGGAAGTCGATGAACTTCATCGCGGCGTCGTGGTTCACGTGCGGGTGCTGCTTCGGGTTCACAGCGATCACGCCGTAGGGATTGTGCAGCGATGGGTCGCCCTCGCAGAGCACGGTCAGATCCATCTTGCCCCGGTAGGCGATGTACGTGCCCCGGTCGGCCAGCACGTACGCCTGCTTCTCGTTGGCGACAGTCAGCGTGGCGCCCATGCCTTGGCCGGTCTCCTGGTACCACGGGCCGTCGGGCTTCTCAGTTCCCGCGGCTACCCAGAGCGACATCTCCTTCTTGTGCGTGCCGGAGTCGTCACCTCGCGAGCAGAACGTCGCCTTCGCGGCTACAATGCGCTGCAGCGCCTCCGCCGCCGTCGCGGCGCCGCCGACGCTCGCAGGATCGGCCGGTGGACCGAGCAGGACGAAGTCGTTGTACATCACGTCGCGCCGATTCACGCCGTGTCCATCCGCGACGAACTGGTCCTCCGCCGGGCGGGCATGGACCAGCACCACGTCGCAGTCGCCGTTGGCCGCCGTCCGCAGCGCCTTGCCCGTCCCCATCGACATCACCTGCACGGTGATGCCGCTCTCGGCCTTGAACGCGGGCAGCAGCACATCGAGCAGGCCGGAGTTCTCCGTCGAAGTCGTCGTCGCCAGGCGAATCGTGACGGTCTCGGCGGGTTGGCCTTCCTCTCGACAACCGGCGACGACGGACAGGGCGACAGCGAGACTACAGATGATCGCGAATCGATCCATGGTGAGACTCTCTCGTATCAGGACGCGTCGGCCGGGCCTTCCGACGACTCGGGCACGACCCGTTCGTACCCCGTGTACACGTTCAATCGCTTCCCGCGAGCGAAGCCCACCAGCGTCAGCCCGAATCGGCGGGCGACCTGGATGCCCAGCGCCGTCGCTGCGCCGCGCGAAACGAGCCTCGGCAGCCCGCACGCGACGGCCTTCGAGACGATCTCCGCCGACAATCTGCCGGTGGTCAGCATGAACTTGTCGGCCGCTTCGACGCCCTCCATCGCCGCCCGCCCCATGATCTTGTCGAACGCGTTGTGCCGGCCCACGTCCTCGACAACCAGCACGATCCCATCCGCATCGGCCAGCCCGCACCCGTGCACCCCTCCGGTCGACTTCCACAGCTTCATGCGGGCGTGCAGGTCTTTCATCCGCGCCAGAATCGTCTCGGGAGCGATGACGGGCCCCGCGCCGACGCTGGCGTAGGCGGTGCTGTTGAGATCCCGCGACGTGCCCCCGCTGCCGCAGCCGCTGCCCCACGTCCAGCGCTGCATGATCTCCTCCAGCGCCGCGTCGTCGAAATCGCCCCGCACGTACACCACGCCGTCCTCGTCGTCGAACGCCACGTCCGTCAGGTCGGACACGTCGCGCAGCACGCCCTCGCCCAGCAGGAAGCCCACCGCGAAGGCCTCCAGATCGCTCGGCAGGACGAGCATGCCCATCCGCAGGCGCCCGTCATTGACGTCCAGTTCGATTCGCCGCTCGTTGACGACCGGGTCGGCGATGGACTCGGCCTTGCCGGCGTCGAACCGGCGGACGGGGAATTCCCTGCTGCCGCTCATCGGGCTGGTCCTCGACGGGTCACGGGAAGCACCCGAGCTGGCAGGTGCGAACCTTGATGCCCATCTCGTTGCACAGCCGCCCGATCTCGCCGGGCGCGCGTCCGCTGCGGGCGGCGAGGTCCAGCAGCGCCTTGCACGGCGCCTTGGACTCCGCGGCCAGTTCCCGGATCGCGTCACGAAGCTCCTGATCGTCCATGTTCCTCACTCCGACAAGAGATGCACTTGACGGTAACGTTTCGGGCGGCGTCCGGTCAAGCTCCGTTCGCGCCGACGGGGCGGTTGCGCGGAAGTTGTGTAAATCCGCCCGGGAGGAAGATACACTCCGGACATGACCGTGCCGCCGATTCTATGCGTGGGAGGCAACTCGGGCAGCGGCAAGACGCACCTGATCGAGCGTCTGCTCCCGCTGCTGACGGCGCGATCACTGCGCGTGGGGACGCTCAAGCACGCCGAGCACGTGGATGTCCCGGCCGCGGGGAAGGACTCCGACCGCTTCGGCGCCGCGGGCGCGACGCCCTCCGTGGTGATCGGGCCCGACGCGCTCATCGCGACGGACGCGCCGGCCGAAGCGGCGCTGCTGGATGCCGTCGGGACGTTCTGCGGGGACGGCGACCTCATTCTGGGCGAGGGACTGCGCCGGGCGCCGTTCGACCGGATTCTCGTCTCAGCCGGCGCCGCGAATTCCGGCGGTGACGGTCGCGTGCGATTGGTCGTGGCCGAGGGACCGGGCGCCGATTTCCCCCGGGACGACACCGAGGGCGTGGCCGACTGGATCGTCGGGTGGCTCGAGCGCCGCCGCGCGATGCGGGAAGGACTCATCGGGGCTGTGCTCGTCGGGGGGCAAAGCCGCCGCATGGGGACCGACAAGAGCCGCCTCGTTCTCGCCGGCCGAAGTGTGCTGGCGGGACTGTATGAACTCCTGGCCGAACGGGTCGGCGAGGCGTGGATCGTCGGGCGGCGACCCGACGCGGAGGGCCTGCCCGCTTCGGCGAACTGGCATCTGGATATGGAGGCGGGGCAGGGGCCCCTGGGCGGCATCGCGACGGCGCTGCGCATCGCCGGGGGCGATTCGGCGCGGGGCGTGTGCGTCGTCGGGTGCGACATGCCCGTGCTGGGCGGGGAGGTACTGGACCTGCTGCTGTCCAGCCGCGACCGTTCCGCCTCGGCGACCGTGCTGGTGAACCCGTCCACAGGCGGCGTCGAGCCGTTGGCCGCGATCTACGAGGCGTCCGCGCTGGAGAGCATCGAACAGGCCCTGGCGGCCGAGCGACGGGGCGTTCGAGACTGGCTGGCGGACGTCGGCGCGTCCCGCGTGGACGTGCCGCCTGCCTTGGCCGATCAGCTTATTAACGTCAACACGCCCGAGGAGTTCGAGCGGATTCGTACGCGGATGGAACCCGAGGGGACCTGATCGGCGATGCCTGATACCCCGATAGCGATCACGCTGGCCGTCCATGGACTCGTGATGTTCGCTTTGTACGGGCTGTTCCTTGCCGAGATCGTGGTGGACTTCCGCGCGACGAAGCGGCTGTTCGGGTACGGCCTGGTCACGGCGGGCGCCGTCGCGGCGCTGGGCGGGGCGGCTGTGGCTGCCCTCTTCGGCGCAGTCGACAGCGACGTTGCACTGCTGCTGATTGTGTGGGCGGTTCTCGGCGTTGTGCAGGTGTTCCTGGCGACGGGGGTGGGCATGCGGTGCGCCGTACTGGACGGTCGCCCGTCTCTGCCGCTGATGCAGCGACTGGCTCGCCGGGGCACGTCGCAGCCCCGCCCCAACCTGAGTCATGGCTGGTCGGCTGCCGTCGTGACGGCCATCACCTTCGTTGCGGTTACGGCGCTGCTGTTCAAGTTCACGCGCCCGCACCTGTCACGGACGCTTCTCGGGTCCGGGCAGTTCCGCATCGATCCCCGCCGCCTCTCCATGGCGCCCGAGGTGCTGGCGGTTCTGATCGGACTCTATCAAGCCGTTCTGGAAGAAGTGGTCTACCGCCTCGGCGTGCAGGGATTCCTGGTCCGGCGCCTCAAGCTGCGCGGACGCGCGACGTGGATCGCAATCGCTGCGGCCGCGGCGCTCTGGACGGCAGCCCACGCGGGGACGCTCGACCCCAACTGGGTCAAGATGGTCCAGATCTTCCCGCTGGGGCTGGCGCTGGGCGTGCTGTTTCGCAGTTACGGGCTGGAGATCGCGATCCTGGCGCACGCGTTCTTCAACGTGCTGATCATCCCGCTGGGACCGCACCTGGTCGGCACGTAATCGCGCGGGAGATTGAGGATGGCCTCGGAGCGGACTATGATGGAGATGTGGGGGACCTGCAGCGCATCCGGATGAAAGGAGCGACGGGTGACCGAGAGCGGTGAATCTGTGGGCCGAGTCCGTTTCGTCCTTGTGGGCGGATTCCTCGGGGCGGGCAAGACGACCCTCCTGGCCGCCGCGGCGCGGAAGCTCGTCGCGCGGGGCCTGCGCGTCGGTCTGATCACGAACGACCAGGCGGCCAACCTGGTCGATACCGACATCCTCCGCGAGGAGAAGGTCGGTGTCGGCGAGATCGCCGGCGGGTGCTTCTGCTGCCGCTTCGGGAATCTCATCTCGTCTTCGGAAGACCTGATCGCCCGCTACGATCCGCACGTGCTGATCGGCGAGCCCGTGGGCAGTTGCACGGACCTGTCGGCCACCGTGCTCCAGCCGCTCAAGAGATACCACGGCGACCGCTTCCAGCTCTCCCCGTTTTCGGTGCTCGCCGACCCGCACCGCCTGGCCGAAGCGCTGGCCGACGCCGACGGTGCGCCCCTGCCGGAATCGGTCCGCTACGTCTTCTGCAAGCAACTGGAGGAGGCGGACCTGGTCGTGCTGAACAAGGCCGACCTCGTTTCGTCGGAGCAACTGGACCGTCTCGAGAAGCTCGTCGTCCGGGCGTTCGGCGACAAGGAGATCGTGCGGATCTCGGCGCTGACAGGCGAGGGCGTGGACGACTGGCTGGATCGGGCGATGTCCGACACGCCGGCGGGGCGGTCCATCGCGGACGTCGACTACGACACCTACGCCGAGGGTGAGGCCGTGCTGGGGTGGTTCAACGCCGCCGTCGAACTCCGCGCCGTGGCCGACCCGGACTGGCCCGCGTTCTGCAGCGACCTGATGGAGCGGCTGCACGACGCCTTCCGCCATCGCGAGGCGGAGGTCGCCCACGTCAAGCTCCGCCTGGCCTCCGGGGGCGACTGGATCCAGGCGAACCTCACGAGCAACCGGGGACGCCCCGTCGTGGGCGACTGGCAGGGCGGCGGCGACCGCACGAGCCCGGACGCCAGCCTGATCCTCAACGCGCGCGTGAACCTGTCGCCCGAGAAGCTGCAGCCGGTCATGGAGTCCTGCCTCCAGGCGGCGGCCGGGCAGGACGTGCGCGCGACGGTTTCCGACCTGGCGAGTTTCAGCCCCGCACGCCCCCAGCCGACGCACCGGTTCGATACCGTCGTCTGACGTTGCCGTCGGTGCTACTGCGGCTCTGCCCGCACGACATCCGCCGCGCGTAGCGGCGGTGTGACCTCGAACTTCTCGATCCGCCCCTTGCGATAGATGCACTCGACGAGCGTACGGTAGGGGGCGTGGAGCTTGAAGTGCACGTCCCACTTCTTCGGCCAGGCGGGCAGGACGTGGATCGCCCTGCCCTCCGCCTGCATGCACATCCGTTGCAGCGCCGTCATGGCCACGCCTCCCTGGTCCTGGTCCGGGATCCAGTCGAAGTTCGGCCCCCAGAAGGCGGGGAAGCGGCTGGGGTTGTCGTTCGGTTTGAAGCTCCTCCGCGTGAAGTTCGTATGGACGTCGCGGGCGGCATGGCGGGCGAGCCCCAGCATAGCCGCCTGGATGGGGTCCTGTGACCAGCCGCCCGTCCGCTTGACGCGCCGGGCCTCGTACGTCGCGCGCCCCACGTCGAGGTGGCGCTTGCCCACGCTGTAGAGGCGGTAGGGGAAGATCGCATACAGTTCGGGGTTCTCGGAGTTCTTGAGCTTGCCGAACGTCGCCGCCGGCAGCACGCGACGCTTGCCCTTGCCCTCCGCGGTCAGCGGCAGGGAGGGCAGTTGCTCGTGCAGGCGGATCCACCGCTCGCGCTGCCAGGACGACGTGACGTCCTGGGGCACTTCCGCGAGCAGCCGCCCGACCACGTGTCGCAGCCCGGCGATCACGGGCGTGGGGTTCGTTGCCTCCTGCCACGTCTCCAGCGCCTGGGCGGGGGCGATGTGGAGCTTGCCGTCCTCGCCGCGCCGGTAGTGCTCGTCGTAGAACGTCAGCACGCTCTCTGCGAAGGGCAGCAGCACGTTCCGGGCGAACCGGGCATCCCGCGTGACCGCGTAGCAGTCCAGCATGAGCGCTGCCAATTCCAGTGAGCCGGACCAGTAGTGGCGGATGTACGTGTTGTCCGTCCGCCCGTCGGGCTTGTTCTTGCGATCCCAGCCGTAGTTGTCGTTGTTGTACGTGCCCCAGAAGTACATCGTCTCCGGGAAGTACACGCCCCGGTGGCCATAGTAGAATCGCGTGCGCGTCTCGGCGAGCAGCAGGGCACCGAGGTACATGCGGAACAGGGGGGCGACCAGGTCGAAGTCACCGGCCATCGGCATCGACCAGTAGGGCAGGCGGGTGTTCTGGAACCAGTAGCACCCGCCCCAGCGCCGGTAGTCGGCGTCGTACTTGCCGCCCCTGTCGTTGGCGTCGACGGTGAACAGCGAGCCGTTGAACTTGATCGGGTACGCGCCGCGCCCGGCGCAGGCGTTGATCCATCGCTGCAGGGCGTACCCGCGGGCGACGGCTTGGTCGTCGGTCGACTCCGCCGCGCCCGCGGCGGCTGCGAGTTTCCCGTTGATGAACAGGGCCCGCCGCCCGGTCTCCCCATCGCATGTCGCCGCCACGTGCACCCACGTGCCCGGCGCGAGATTCGCCTTGTGGATGAGCGTCCCGGCCTCGACGATCGATCGCAGGCTGTTGCCCGGATACGTGTCCAGCAGATACCCATTCGCCGTGCCTGCTTTCGACTTGTCCACGATCCGCGCCCCGCTGGTGGGCAGGCGGTCCGGCGCGATCCACGCTTCGAGCGTGAAGCCGCCCGTCAGGTTCAGTTTCGGGTCATGCTTGATCTGCAGATGCCCCCGCCCGTCCAGTTTCAGCACCTTCCCCTTCGGGTCATCTAGCACATTCGCCATGCCGACGATTCTCGCGCTGTGCCCGTTGCCGGATGCATCCGCGAACACATCGTTCGCAAGACGGTCGAATCGCCACCCGGCGGCAAGCGACTCTGCATCTCCGACGGCAGCGCCGACACCCTCTGCCGCCAGCGTTTTGATGTTCTCCCCCGACAAGGCGACGTTGTATACACACACCCGCGCGATCCGGCCTCGGAAGCGATTCTGTCCGTTGCTGTCGGCGCCGATGCGGAGCGGCAGCGCGTTTGTTGTCACCGCGCCTCCGGGCGTTCCGAGCGGCGAGGCGGTCACGTGGATCCAACTGCGGTCCCAGAAGGCGGCCCACCACGCCCGGTGCTTCGCCCGCGCCGCCTCGACGGGAACCTTGTCCGCTTCCGCCACGGCGTCATCCAGCCGCTTGGCCCACTGCTCCACGCTCTCGGTCTGAGCGGTTGTCGTGGTTACCGACACGCGATGCTGCTTCCGCGATTCGGCGGAGCGGATTGCGCTATCCCCGGCCGAGACGAACCCCTCGCCCCGGATGCATCCGCCGAACGTCCGCCCGAGCAGCGGATCGGGGAAGTCGACGAGCAGGGACTCCAACCCCTGCACCTTCAACGTAACGGGGTAGCACGACTTGCCGTTGCGGTGATACCACCTGACGCGGTTGCCCGCGGCGGGCAGCACCACGTCGGGTTCAACTGCGACGGGGTCGGGCCCTTTCGCGATTCCGTAGGCGCTGTGCGTCTCCGCGCCGGTCAGCGTGCGCTTCTTCGTCCGCCAGACTTCCAGTGACGCGTGGACCTCCAGCGGCTGGTCGCCTTCGAGATCCACGTGGACCACCGGAGCATGGGCGTCGACCCACACACGGAGACGTACGCTTCGGTCGTCCGGGCCTGCAACGATCTCGATCTCGCCCTCGCGCAGCTTCAACGTCTGGCGGAAGGGCAGGCCCTTGGCGAACGGGTTGGGCGTGAGCTTCACGCGGATGCGCCCGAGCTTGAGCAGCCGCCCGTTGCCGCTCCAGGCGTCCGTCCTCGCGACGTAGAACAGCAGGTCGCCGCCTTCCTCGACCCACACGTTCAGCCCCACCTCGCCGTTGCCGATCGGCATCGAACCGTTGGAGTCGGCGCTCGGCGCGGTCCAGACGACGTTGTACGAGTCGAGCGGGTCGCCCCCCCGGGCGCCGGCGACTGGCAGGCAGAGCAGGCAGATCATCAGGACTTGGGGCCGAAGGATCATCATCTCCGTCCTTCCATTCAGTCGTTACGGCTTGGTCAGTTCGAGCGTCTCGCCCGGTCGGATGGCGAAGGCGATGCCCTTGCCCGCGGACGGCACGTCCACCTGGACACCTTCGCCGACAGGTTGTCCCTTGGCGTCGAGCGTACGGACGCTCCAACGCCCCGGCGGGGGGTACATCCGCCTGTCCGGCGCGGGCTGCCCTTCGATGGCGAGGATGCGGATGGATCTCGATATCGCGGTGATCGAGATCGTCTGGTCGTGCAGGGCAATCTGCGTGACGGTCAGTTTCGGCCAGTCCCTCGGCAGACGCGGGTTCACGGCCAGCCCGTCCATCCGGGGACGAACGCCGAGGAACCCGTAGAGCATCACCTGCGGGACGAGGGCGCTCTCGAAGAACTCGTGGTCCATGCCGAGCCCACCCGCCTTGCCGCCGCCCTGCAGTGTGCCTCGCCCGGGTGTCTTGTAATACTCGCGATACCCCCCGGCCGCCCGGACCTCGTCGAACCACGCGACGATCTCCCGCAGGCGCCGCCACGTGTTGTCCGGTCCGTTGACTTGCAGGCGGCTCATCAGGTCGTAGTAGGAAAAGCCCAGCACGGCCCCGCCGTCCTGCACTTGCCCGCCCCACGGGATGTGCTCCGGGCGCCGCCAGACGGACGAGTACCACTCCACGTTCCGTCGTGTCGTCGACCGAGGTCCGAATTGCCAGCGGTAGATATCCGCCCCGACCGACGTGTCCCCTTTGATACGCCGCTTGCCGTCCAGCCAATCCGCGATCGATCGCGCCTGTCGGTCCGTCGCGAACCCGTAGTACACCGCTTCGCAGTTCACGAACGTGAACCCGTAATCCCACGCCTTTCCCGTCGAATCGATCGCCGCGACGAAGCGCCCGGTCTTGTCGTTCCAGAAGAGTCGCCCCGCGTGGTCTTTGACCGCCTTCGCGTGCACTCGCAGCTCGCGCGGGTCAAAGCGCCATTCATCGTCCGGGATCCGCCACTCGGGATGGTCGGCGATCTGCTGCTCGATTCCCGCCAGACGGTTGACCGCGTCGTAGTAGTAGATCGTCGCCAGCGCGTCCTGGCCTCCGAAGGGCAGCAGGTCCCAGTAGTTGTTGCCCACGCCGCCGCCACGACGGAACGTCCGCTTACCGTCCGCCGAGAAGCCGATGCCGCTTCGCCCGTCGTGCTCGACCCACGGGGTGACGACGCATCTGTGCTCACGCGTCGAGAACTCGGCCATCGCGAATCGCAGGGCGCGGCGCATGCGGGTGATGTTCCGCCGCAGGAAGTCGACGTCGCCCGTCCAGCTCAGATAGTCATCGCAGCCCTGCAGGTAGAACGAATTGTTGATGTTGTGCCGGCTGTCGACGGCCGTGATCAGCGACCGGATTGTGATCGTCGCCCCGGGCGCCCCGTCCGCCCGCACGCGAAGCCGCGTCAAGACGCCGCCCCACTTCGGGTGCCTGTACCCCGGGATATGCGTGTACGGGTCCTTGCGCGAGTCGTCCGGCGCGACGATGTCGATCCGCCGGTCGGCGCCGAATTGCGGGGACTCCTGCGTGGTCCATTCCAGGGCGAGCTTCGCATTCGACACGCCCGTCGTGACCCAGTTCAGACGGATGAACGGCGCGACGGTCGTCTCGGCGCGGAACGGGGGAGTCGTGATTGACGCGGTCGAACCGGTCAGCCGGATCGTCCATCCCCGCTTCGGATCGATGCCCAGGTCCTTGGCGCCTTCCAGTGTCCAGTCTTTCGTCGACTTGGCTACGGGGGGCCTGTAGGGAATGCCGGCCGTCGAAAAATGCCATCCGCGTCCACCGACCTGCGTCCACAGCGGGAAAGGCCAGCCGTCGTTGTGGGCCATCCCCCGGTGCTGGTGCGTGGAGACGTACCCCTCCGCGTCGATCTTCCGCGTCAGCAGGACGGTCCGCCACTGCGCTGCGACCTGCCCGCACGTGTCCGTCGCCGGCCAGAGCGAACACTTCGCCAGCCAGCCGTCCCAGAGCGTCGCCTTCGGGCCCGCGCCGTTGTAGTGCAGGCGAAACAGGGCTTCGAGGGCGGTCATCTCCTTCTCGCGCCCCGGCACGAGGAAACGGGGAAACGAAGAGGACAGGCCGGGGATTCCCCCCCAGGGCGGGCTGCCCAGCGGCGCGAGGGCCTTGGCGAGAGGCCATTTCGTGTCGTCGAACTGCGCGGTCGTCCATCCCTCTGGCGCCTCGCGCGAGACGCGCCAAGTCGCGTCGATCGGAACGACGGCGGCCGGCGTATCATCGGAGAAGGACACACGAATGCGTCCGGCCAGTCCCGCTGGATTGGGTTCGTCACCTTCGTTAACCGCCCGGATGGCGACGACGTTCCGACCTGGTCGCAGCGCCGAAGCGAGGGCGACCGTGGCGGCCCGGCTCCATCCTTCCACCTTCCCGCAGGCCGTGCCATTGACGTAAACCGCCGCCGAGTTGTCAACGGCCACCGTCAGGTCGGCTCGCGCGATGCGGGCGCCGGCGGGCAGGTCGAACGTCTTGCGGAAGTACCGGGCGGCCGCCGGGACGTTCGCGTCGGGTCTGCCCGCCTCCGGGTGCCAGATCCAATGCAGTCGTTGCCGTCCCGCCCTGGCGGATGCACAGATCGCCATCAGGCTTGTCAGCAGTGCCGCGATGATGGACAGATTCCTGGCGGGAGGCATTGTCCTTCTTCTCCTGTGGTGGCCTCCCCGCGCTGGGGCGGCGATCCGTTCGGGCGGTCAGTGTACCAGATCACTGCGGAGGCGAAAATGATCTTGCCCGACGGGGGATTTGACGTAAGGATGTATCACTCAACTCTTGTAAGGAGAGCAGACATGGTCATTCCGTTCCGTCCGACATTGATATCTCCCGGGCCGCAACGCCGAAACCGATCACCGAGATCGCCGCCATCGCGGGGGTTCCGCCCGAATACCTCGAGCCGTACGGTGACGTCAAGGCCAAGGTGAAGCTCGAGATTCTCGACGCCCTGGCCGATCGCCCGGCGGGCAAGTACATCGACGTGACGGCCATCACGCCCACGCCGCTGGGCGAGGGCAAGACCACCACGTCGGTGGGCCTGACCCAGGCGATGGGGCTGATCGGCAAGAACGTGCTGCTGTGCATCCGCCAGCCGTCGATGGGCCCGACGTTCGGCATCAAGGGCGGGGCGGCCGGCGGCGGGTACAGCCAGGTCATTCCGATGGAGGAGTTCAACCTCCACCTGACGGGCGACATCCACGCCGTCAGCATCGCCAACAACCTGCTCGCCGCGGCGATCGACGCGCGGATCAAGCACGAGAAGCGCGAGGCCTTCGACAAGACGGGCCTGCCGCGTCTGAACATCGATCCGGAGACGATCACCTGGCGGCGCGTGGTGGACGTCAATGATGCGGCGCTGCGGTTCATCGCGACCGGGCAGAGCGAGAGCTGGCAGGACGGGCCGGAGCGCAAAACCGGCTTCGACATCTCCGTCGCGTCGGAGATCATGGCGATCCTCGCACTGGCGACCGACGTCAAGGACATGCGCCAGCGCCTCGGGCGGATCATCGTCGGCATGAACACGTCGGGCGACCCCGTGACGGCGGAGGACCTCGGCTGCGCCGGTGCGATGATGGTGCTCATGAAGGACGCCATCAAGCCGAACCTCATGCAGACGCTGGAAGGGCAGCCCTCGTTCGTGCACGCGGGGCCGTTCGCGAACATCGCGCACGGCAACAGCAGCATCGTCGCCGACCGGATCGCCCTGAAGCTGGCGGACTACGTCGTCACCGAGAGCGGCTTCGGCGCGGACATCGGCATGGAGAAGTTCTTCAACGTCAAGTGCCGCATCTCGGGGCTCGTACCCGACTGCGTCGTGCTCGTGGGCACGATCCGGGCGCTGAAGATGCACGGCGGCGGGCCCAAGGTCACGCCGGGCAAGCCCCTGCCGAAAGAATACGTCGAGGAGAATCTGGATCTGCTCGACAAGGGCGCCTGCAACCTGGTGCGGAACATCGAGATCGCCAGGAAATTCGGCGTGCCCGTGGTGGTGGCGATCAACCGCTTCCCGGACGACACGGACGCCGAGGTCGAAATGGCCCGCAAGGCGGCCGAGCAGGCCGGCGCCGAGGCGTCCGTCATGTCCGACCACTGGGCCCGAGGCGGCGAGGGGGCGAAAGAACTCGCCGAAGCGGTCGTCGCCGCCTGCGAGCAGCCGGTTGACTTCAAGCTGCTCTACCCCGACGAGATGTCCATCAAGGACAAGATCGAGACGATCTGCAAGGAGATCTACAACGCCGACGGCGTGACGTACGAGCCGCTGGCCGAGCGGCAGATCGCCTCCTACGAGAAGGCCGGGCTCAGCCACCTGCCCATGTGCATGGCCAAGACGCACCTGTCGCTGTCGCACGACCCGAAGCTCAAGGGCGTGCCCGGCGGCTTCACCGTGCCCGTCGCGGAGGTGCGTGCGTCGGCCGGGGCGGGGTTCCTCTACCCGCTGCTGGGCACGATGCGCACCATGCCCGGCCTGCCGAGCAAGCCCGCCTTCCTCGAAGTCGACCTCGACGACGACGGGAATGTCGTGGGCATGTTCTGATCTGACGTCGAGAATTCCGTACACACATGAGCCGCGACCGTGCGGGTGCGGACGGAACGATGCGCCGGCGCCTCGTTTCCGCTCCCTCACGGTCGCGGCTCATTTCATTGCGCTCGTTGGGGCGTCCGCGCCGATACAGGGGTATGATCCGACTGATCATGAACGAGGAGCATCTGGCCGGGGCGCTGGGCGAGGCGTTCGAGTCCTGCCGCCACCGCCTGTTCATTTCCACGGCGAACGTGAAGGACGTTCATATTCCGTCGGACCAGGCCCGGGGGCGCCGTGGAAGACGGGCGACCAGCATCGTCAAGGTGTTCCATGCTCTGTCCGATCGCGGGGTGCAGATCAGCCTGCTGCACAGCGGCGTGCCGTCGGGTCCGTTTCTGGGCGAACTCAAGCAGTCGATCCCGCCGAACCTGACGATGCGCCGCTGCCCGCGCGTGCACGCCAAGGCTGTCATCGCCGACGGGCGGTCGATGTACCTGGGGTCGGCGAATCTCACCGGGGCGGGTCTGGGCGCCAAGAGCGCCAGACGCCGCAACTTCGAGGCCGGCATCTGGACCGACGACGTCGAACTCATCGACCCCGTCGCGGACATGCTCGACGAGATCTTCAGCGGCAGTCAGTGCGACACGTGCGGTCGGCGCGATCACTGTCCGGTTCCACTGGAAGAGCCGGAGTTGTAGCACGAGGCGAGGAACGCTTCTGTCGCCCCTTCGGGGCTCTGGTACAGGGGGATTGCTTTCCGGGGGCTGGCGCCCCCGGCCAACTTCTTGCCGGCCCTTCGGGCCTAACTTCCTGATGGACCTCCGTTATAATCGGTCTGTCTGGCAACAAGAGGACGGATGACTCGACGGCGGAAGATTCTGACGGTGCTTGTCCTGGCGGCGGTGCTTGCCGCGGGTGTGGGGGGCGTGTGGTATTGGCGGACGCATACGGATGAGTACCGCGTTGCCCGGCTGCTGGAGGAGGCCCGCGACGAGGGTCCTCGCGGGCTCAGCGGGTGGCTGATCGATTTGGGCCTCTCTGCCCGTCCGCCCACGCGCCACCTGGACATCATCGGCGAAGACATCCTCGCCATCGGTCCGCCGGCTGTGCCGCAGTTGATCGAAGCGCTCACGGATCGCAATGAGAACGTCGCGGTCTTCGCGGCCCATTTCCTGGGTCGCATCGGCGACCGGCGCGCCATCGAGCCGCTCGTCGAGGCGCTGGACAGTCCCCGCTGGCTGCTGCAGTTGGAGGCGACCCGGGCGCTGGGGCACTTCCGCGAACCCCGCGCCGCGCGGGCGCTGGTGACGTTGCTGGACTCGACCTACGACTTCCTGCCCGAGGCCGCCACGTGGGCATTGGCCGAGATCGGCCCCCCCGCGGTCGAGGCGCTGCTCGACGCGCTTGAAGACGACGACCCTCGCGTGCGTTGGATGGCGGCTGAGGTCCTGGGCGAAATCGGCGACGACCGGGCCGTCAAGCCGCTCATCGACGCGCTGGGCGACGACGAAGAGCACGTACGTGCCCGGGCGGCCCAGGCGCTGGGACGAGTGGGCGATGACGGGGCGGCCGGGCCGCTGACGGGGCTGCTGTATGACGAGAGCGGCCTCGTCCGCGCCGCCGTGGCCAACGCGCTGCACGATCTCGGCATGGGGCTGGACGACTAGAGGACTCACGGGAGATGCCGCCTCGCTTGCGGAGTGTCGGCAGGGCGGATATGCTCGCGAGAGGATGGAGACCTTGGCGCCTCCTCCGATCGTGTGCATGGAAAGGTGATGCGATGAATCAGGCGGATCGGATGTCCCGTCGGCGGTTCCTGGGGCGATCGGCGACGACGGTGGCGGGGGTGTCGGTCGCGCGGGGGGTGTTGGGCGCGAAACCGCAAGCGGCCGCTGCGTCGAAGGGGCTTGCTCCGAGCGAGAAGCTGAACATCGCGTGCATCGGCTGCGGGGGCAAGGGGCGCAGCGACATTCAGGGCGTCAGCAAGCACAACATCGTCGCGCTGTGCGACGTGGACGAGTCGCGGGCGAAAAGCGCGTTCAAGGCCTATCCGAAGGCCCCGAAGTACCAGGACTTCCGCATCATGCTCGAGAAGCATGCCAAGGAGATCGACGCGGTGACGGTTTCCACGCCCGACCATCTCCACGCGCCGGCGGCGATGATGGCGATCAGGATGGGCAAGCACGTCTACGTGCAGAAGCCGCTGACGCATTCGATCTATGAGGCCCGCATGCTCGCCGAAGCCGCGCGGAAGCACAAGGTCGCCACGCAGATGGGCAACCAGGGGCAGTCCGGCGAGGGCATCCGCGTGCTGGCGGAGATGATCTGGGCCGGCGGGATCGGCCCGGTCCGCGAGGTCCACATCTGGACGAACCGCCCGATCTGGCCGCAGGGCATCGACCGCCCGAAAGGCTCGGACCCGATTCCGTCCACGCTGGACTGGGACCTCTGGCTGGGGCCTGCGCCGAAACGTCCGTACAAAGGCAAACGCGACGTCCAGCCGTACAAGGGGAAAGGCTGGTACTGCCCGTTCACGTGGCGCGGCTGGTGGGACTTCGGGACCGGGGCGCTGGGCGACATTGGCTGTCACGCCATCAACCACCCGTTCCTGGCGCTGAAGCTGAGGCATCCCACGAGCGTCGAGGCCGAGACCTCGCCCGTCAACGACGAGACGGCTCCGAGCTGGTCGATCGTGACATATCAGTTCCCCGCCCGGGGCGAGCTGCCGCCGGTCAAGCTCGTGTGGTACGACGGGGGCAAGAAGCCGCCGCGCCCGAAGGAACTGGACCCGAAGCGCCAATTGGGCAACAACGGGTCGATCTACATCGGCGACGAGGGCACGATCTACGGCGGGCGGATCATCCCCGAGGAGAAGATGAAGGCGTTCGGGCGTCCGCCGCAGCGCATCCCGCGCGTCAGCGGGCACTACACGGAGTGGCTGGAGGCCTGCAAGGGCGCCACACCGGCCAGTTCGAACTTCGACGTCGCCGGTCCGCTAACCGAGGCCGTCCTGCTGGGCAACCTCGCGATCCGCACAGGCAGGAAGGTCGAATGGGACGGGCCAGGCATGAAGTCCACCAACGTCCCGGAGGCCAACCAGTACGTCCGCCGCGAGTACCGTAGGGGCTGGACGCTGTAGGCGATCGGCCTTGCGGGCCGGGCGGAGAGGCGGGTATACTACGCACTTCCGCTGGGGATGCGGGTTCGGCGCTCGCACCAGCGATCCGGAGACAGACGAAAGGTAGGCACGATGAGCCACAACGATCTCACGCGGCGAACGTTCATGGGCGGGACGGCGGCGGTGGGGCTGACGATCATCACGCGCGGCGCCAAGGGCGCAGACGCCCCGAAGAAGAAACCCGCCAAGCCCAAGAAGCCCCAGGGCATCAAGCTGAAAGATAAGCTCCCGCCCAGCGAGCGCCTGAACATCGCCTGCGTCGGGTGCGGCGGCAAGGGCAAGAGCGACGTGGCGTCGGTCACGGACCACAACATCATCGCCCTGTGCGACGTGGACGACAAGCAGGCCGAGAGCGTCTACAAGGCCCTGCCCGACGTTCCGAAGTTCAAAGACTACCGCGTCATGCTGGAGAAGCACTGCAAGGAGATCGACGCGGTGACGGTCTCCACGCCGGACCACATGCACGCCCCGGTCGCGATGATGGCGATGAAGATGGGCAAGCACGTGTTCGTGCAGAAGCCGCTGACGCACGACATCTACGACGCCCGGATGCTGACCGAGGAGGCCCGCAAACGGAAGCTCGCCACGCAGATGGGCAACCAGGGGCACAGCAACGAGGGCATGCGCCTGGCGGTCGAGTGGGTCCAGGCGGGCATCATCGGCGAGGTCAAGGAAGTGCACTGCTGGACGAACCGCCCGATCTGGCCGCAGGGCGGCAACCGCCCGAAGGGCTCGGACCCGGTGCCCAGTACGCTGGACTGGGACAAGTGGCTGGGCGTCGCGCCGGTCCGTCCGTACAAGGGCCCCGCGAAGGACAGCTCGAAGGGACGGGGCGTCTACTGCCCGTTCAACTGGCGCGGCTGGTGGGACTTCGGCTGCGGCGCCTTGGGCGACATGGGCTGCCACATCATGGACGCGGCCTGCTGGTCGCTGAACCTGGGCTACCCGATCAGCGTGGACTCCGAGTCGCAGGGCACGACGAAGGAGATGGCGCCTACGGGCTCGATCGTGACGTACGAATTCCCCGCGCGGGGCACCATGGCGCCGGTGACGCTGAAGTGGTTCGACGGCAAGAACAAGGTTCCGATGCCTGAGGAGGCGAAGGACTCGAAGATCGCCAGCAGCGGGACGTTCTGGTTCGGTTCGAAGGGCGTGCTGTACTGCGACACGTACTGCGCGAGCCCGCGGATCATCCCCGAGACGAGCATGCGTGAACTGCTCGCCAAGGACAAGCGCCCGCCCAAGACGCTTCCGCGGTCCAAGGGTCACGTGCAGGACTGGATCATCGCCTGCAAGGGCGGGGCGCCGTCGAGTTCGAACTTCGACTACGCCGGTCCGTTCACCGAGGTCGTCCTGCTGGGCAACCTCGCGATCCGCTCGGGCGACAAGAAGCTGCTGTGGGACGGGCCGAACATGAAGGTCACCAACGTCCCCGAGGCCAACCAGTTCATCCGTCGCCAGTACCGCAAAGGCTACACGCTGTAGCCGACCGTACGCGCAATCCAGCGGCGGCGCCTGTCGAAAGACCGGCGCCGCCGCTTTTCGTTTGCACGGGTGAGTGTCTGAAGAAGCGTGACCACAGATACACAGAGGAACAGGAGGGAAGAA
>CAZEJA010000009.1:0-19033 GCA_964512215.1 uncultured Planctomycetaceae bacterium | reverse complement strand
TCGCAGCGCCGGAGACGGTGCAACTCGCGATCGCGCCGATCTGTCCGTGCGCGACGTCGGTAGCGCTGCCGTGCGACGAGGGAGGCGGCCTCTCGCCAAAGGCCGTCCGCGATGTGATGGCCGCCACCGAGCCGGCGGACGTACTGGCCGTCGGGCCGGGCATGGGTGTGGGCACGGTGCAGATGCTACTCGTCCGGGCCGCCCTGGAACAGGAGCGTCCGCTCGTGCTCGACGCCGACGGGCTGAACTGCCTGCGGGCGATCGACGATTGGCCGGCGCTGCGGCGGTGCCCGGTCGTCCTCACGCCGCATCCGGGCGAGTTCGCGCGTCTTACGGGACGGGCCGTGGCGGACGTCCAGGCTGATCGGCCCAACGCTGCCGTCGCAGCGGCGCGGGAGTGGTTGGACCAGGTCACGCTGCAGGGCCCGCCGCTCGTGTGCGTGCTGAAAGGCGCGGGCACGGTGGTCACCGACGGAACGCGGGCGTTCGTGAACGACACGGGCAATCCGGGCATGGCGTGCGGGGGCAGCGGCGACGTGCTGACAGGCCTGACCGCGGCGCTGCTCGGCGGCGGCGTGGCGCCCTTTGAGGCCGCCTGCCTCGCGGTCAATGCCCACGGGCGTGCCGGCGACCTGGCGGCCGAGCACCTGGGGCAGACCAGCATGATGGCGACCGACCTGCTCGACTTCCTTCCCGCGGCCCTGAAGGACGCGTCATGATCTCCCGCGCGTCGCGACGGTGGGCGATCGTTGCGGTCGCGGCACTGCTGCCGGCCGGATGTAATGACGAGGCGCCGCTGCCGGACGCCGCGCACCCCCGCATCGTCAGCAATTCCCCCGCCCTGACGCAGATGCTCTTCGACATGGGCCTCGGCGATCACGTCGTCGGGGTGACGACGCAGTGCGAGCTTCCCGCGGGCGAGATGCGCCCGACGGTCGGAGCGGCCATCGACATCGACGAGGATGCGATTCTCTCGCTCCAGCCGCACGTCGTGCTCACACAGACGCAGCTCGGGCGATTCCAGGCTGTCCGGAACGTCGCCCCGGAGATCCGCTTCGAGCACTTCCGGTTCGACTCGTTGGCGGACATCGCGGCGGCGCTGCAGCGAATCGGGGAGATCGCCGGGCGCCCCGAGGCGGGGGAGACCGCCCGAGCCGACTTCGAGGCGAAGCTCGACGCGATCCGTCGTCGCGTTGCGGGTCGGGAGCGGCCTCGCGTGATGTTCGTCTACGGTCACGATCGCCCGGCCACGTCGGGACGGAACACCTTTGTCCACGACATGATCGGCCTGGCCGGCGGCGTCAACGCGGCGGCGGAGCAGTACGACGGATGGAAGAAGGTGAACGTCGAGCACGTCCTCGTGCTCAAGCCCGACGTGCTCATCTGCCAGACCGACGCGGCGGGGGCCGAACGGGCCCGCAAAGCGTGGGGGGGGCTGACCGGACTCCCCGCCGCCGACAGCGGACGCGTGCACGTCGTGACGGATCGCCACCTGACGATCCCCTCGACGCGGTCGGCAGGCTTCGCGGCGGATATGGCAGCGATGATCCATCCAGGCCCCCGCGGGGCGAAAGGGGGGCGGCCGTGACGGAATCGCCCCCCGCACCTTCCCTGACGCTACGGAAGCTCGCGATTCAGGCGGGCGTGATGCTGGCTGTGACGGCCGTCGTCGCGCTGCTGTGCAGCCTGATCGGAGCGGCCGGTCTGACGAGCGGCGTCTGGAAGATGCGTCTGCTCCGCCTGGCCGTCGCGGCGACGGTGGGGGCGGGGTTGGCCGTGGCGGGCATGGCGCTGCAGGGGCTGCTCCGCAATCCGCTGGCCGAGCCGTTCGTGCTGGGCATCTCCAGCGGCGCGGGCGTGGGGGTGATCCTGGGCATTCTCCTGACGGCCCGACTGGGCTTGACCGCCTGGGCGACGGCGCCGGTGCTGGCGCTGCTGGGGGCGCTGGTGACGTGCATCGTCGTCTACGCCGTCGCCCAGCGGCGCGGCAGGCTCGACCCCTACGCGCTGCTGCTGTCGGGCGTGATCGTGAACGTCTTCAACGGGGCCGTCATCCTGACGATCCTGCTGTTCTTCGATCCCAACGACATCATCGAGTACATCGGCTGGAGCATGGGCCGACTGCCGAACTGGACCGATCCGGCCCTGCTGGCGCTGTGCGGCGGGGGCGTGGTCGCGGGATGGGCCGCGCTGTTCCTGCGAGGCGGGGCGCTGAACGCGCTGGGACTGGGCACGGACGTCGCCCAGTCGCTCGGCGTGGGCGTGCAGTGGCTGCGGGTGGAGACGTTCGCGATCGTCGCGATGATGACGGCCGCCGCGGTGGCGCTGGCCGGGCCGGTGGGGTTCATCGGGCTCATCGTGCCCCACATCTGCCGCCTGATCCTGGGCCCCGACCACCGGCGCCTGGCGCTGTTCAGCGGCTTCGGCGGGGCGATCTTCCTGATGGTCGCCGACACGATCGGCCGCTCGGCCGGCGGGTGGATCAGCGTCGGCGGGCGGGCGTTGGGCGACGTCCCCGTGGGCATCATCACGGCCATGACGGGCGGACCGTTCTTCATCTACCTCCTGCGCCGGCGGTTCCGGGAGGGCGCGGCATGACCGACGGCGGGAACATCCTCCGCGTCGAGGGCGTGAGCTTCGCGTATCTGCCCGGGCGGACCGTGCTTCAGGGCGTGGACCTGTTCGCCTCGGCCGGGCGACTGACCTGTCTGCTCGGGCCCAACGGATCGGGCAAGACCACGCTGCTGCGATGCATGCTGGGGCTGCTCCGCCCGTCGGCGGGCAGCATCTTCATCGATGATCGCGCGCTGCGGGCCTACTCGGCGCGGGAACTGGCGCGGATGCTGGCGTACGTGCCGCAGATCCCCGCCTCGGCGTTCGCCTTCAGCGTGCGCGAACTCATCCTGACCGGGCGGTTCGCCCACACGGGCGTGCTGGGGCTCGCGGGGGAGCAGGATGTCGGGGTGGCCGAGCAGGCGATGATCATGACCGAGACGACCGCCTTTGCCGACCGGACGCTGTCGGAACTCTCCGGCGGCGAGGCCCAGCGGGTCATGGTCGCCCGGGCGCTGGCGCAGCAGCCGTCGGTGATGCTGCTCGACGAGCCGACCAGCCACCTTGACATCAAGAACCAGCTCGTGATCTACCGCATGATGCGGCGGCTGGCGGAGGACTGGCAGATGGCCGTCATCTGTGTCAGCCACGACGTGAATCTCGCGGGGCGTTTCGCCGACGACCTGGTGCTGATGCGCGACGGGCAGGTGCTGGCCGCCGGGGAGCCCGCCGAGGTCATCCGTCGCGATGTTCTGGGCGAGGCCTACGGGGTCGACGTGGAACTCATCGACGTGCCCGGCCGCCCCGTCCCGCTCGTGCAGGCCGAGTGAGGGCTGCAGGCCAAGGAGCTTACCACAGAGGCACAGAGGGCACAGAGGGCAGGGGCTTCTTGTCCCTCCCGTCCTGAGGAGGCTCGGCGCCGTCGGTGAGCGGAGGGAGTAGCTCCATAAGTCGTGTTCCATGAAAGACCTCTGTGTTCTCTGTGTCTCTGTGGTCATTTTCCACGCTTGTCCGATGTCGCGGGGGTTGGTACACTCGCGGGCTGTCCCGCTGCCGAGCATCGCGAGCCCTTGAATGCCCGAGAAGAGCGACCAGCTGATCTACGGCCTCGATTCCCTGCCGCCCGAGGTGCGCTCGTGCGTGCTGACGATCGGAAACTTCGACGGCGTGCACCTGGGACACCAGCAGATTCTCTCGACCGCCCGGTCGCTCGCCGATGCAGCGGATATCGCGGTGGTCGTGATGACCTTCGAGCCGCCGCCGGACCAGGTGATTCGCCCGACCGACGTGCCCCAGCGCCTCACGCCCCCCGACGAGAAGGGGCGCCTGCTGCTGGAGGCGGGTGCGGACTGGGTCGTGTTCGCCAGGTCTGAACTGGCCCTGTTCGAGATGCCCCCCCAGGCGTTTCTGGATGAGATCATCGTGGGGCGGTTCGCGCCATCGCACATCATCGAAGGGAGCAATTTCTTCTACGGTAAGGGGCGGACGGGGACGGTCGAGACCCTCCGCGATGCGGGTGCCGAGGCGGGGTTCGTCGTCCACCTGGCCGAGTCGATCGTGCTGGAGATGCCCGACGGACCCACGCACGTGTCCAGCACGCTGATCCGGAAGCTCGTCGCGGAAGGGAACATCGCCGATGCCAACCGCTGTCTCGGTCGGCCCTTCGCGCTGTACGGCAGCGTGATCGCGGGCGAGGGGCGCGGACGGCTGCTGGAGTTCCCCACGAGCAACATCGACTGCGGCGATCAGGTCTGTCCGCCCGATGGAATCTATGCGGGTATCGGCAGCGTGTGCGGCCGGACGTTCGCCAGCGCGATCAGCATCGGCCGCAAGCCGACGTTCGGGCCGGGCGAGCACACCATCGAGGCGCACCTGATCGGCGCCAGCGGTGATTTCTACAACGAGTACCTGACGGTGCGTTTCCTGCAGCGGCTGCGGGATCAGGTCCGCTTCGACGGGCCCGAGTCGCTCAAGCAGCAGATTGCGAAGGATGTCGAGGATGCAGGGACGCTCTACGAGCAGTGGAGGGATGAGGCCGGTGAGTAACGTACCCGCGGAGATTGTCGAGCGGATCCAGTCGGCGGCGTCGCTGCTGATCCTCACGCACGCGCGCCCGGATGGCGACGGGCTGGGGTCGATGGCGGCGCTGGCGTGCTGCGCAACGCAGGCGGGCAAGACGGCGACCACGCTCGTTCCCGACAGTCTGCCGCAGCGGTACGAGGCCCTCTTCACCGAGGCGCCCGCGGTAGGCCCCGAGCGATTCGCCGCCCTGGCCGGCGAGGCCGATGCGATTGTCATCGTCGACACTTGCGCGTTCGCCCAGTTGGACGGACTCGTCGAGCCATTGCGCGACGTGCGGGACAAGGTCGTCGTGGTCGACCATCACGCGACGGCCGACGACGTAGGCGCCGCACAGTGGGTCGACCGATCCGCCGCGGCGGCGGGGGTGATGGTGGGAGAACTGATCGACGCGCTGGGTTGGGACGTGCCCGTCGAGGCGGCCGAGGCGCTGATGACGGCCGTCACCACGGACACGGGGTGGTTCCGCTTCGCCAACACGGACGGGAGATGCCTCCGTGCTGTCGCCGCCTGGATCGACGCGGGCGTTCGGCCGGACGTGCTCTACAAGCAGATCTACCAGTCGGACCGCCCGGAGCGCCTGCGCCTGATGTCGCGCGTGCTCGACGGGCTCGAACTGCACTGCGACGGGGCGCTGGCGGTGATGACGATCCGCAAGACGGACTTCGAGCAGACCGGCGCGCGGGAAGACGAGACGGAGAACCTCGTCAACGAAGCCCTGCGCATCGGGGCGGTGGAGACGGCGATCATTCTGGTGGAGAACTCGGACTGCGTGCGGGCAAGCCTCCGCAGCCGGGACGCGATCGACGTAGCCGCCATCGCGAAGGAGTTCGGCGGCGGCGGGCACCAGCGGGCGGCCGGGCTGCGTCGGGACGAGAAGATCGACGCGTTGAAGCAGCGCCTGGTCGAGCGATGCTGTGAGGCGCTGCGGGAGGCCGGTTCAGGGGAGTGAAGCGGGGGCGCCGAGTTTTTCTGTCAATTCGCAGTCTGTTCCCTTGACCTGTCCGGGTCTGGGGTGTAGAGTCGTTCTCGTTGCAGGTGGCCCGCCGGGCGGCGGGCCGAAAAGGGAAGGCCGTGAGAATCGGCCGCGGACGCGCCGCTGTAACCGGTGACGACCGCTGCACAGGCCACTGCCTCGGTTTGGAATCGAGGTGGGAAGGCGCAGCGGAAGGAAGACCCGGAAGCCAGAAGACCTGCCTGCGACCAACCTGGTTCGGCCATCGCGAGTCATCGGTCGACGGGACGGGTCGCAACGTTGCTTGCCCTTGCCCCGGCGCCTCGATTCGCGAGGACCGGGGTTTTTGCATGAACCGCCCGCGGCCCGGCGGCGTCAGTTTCCCGCTTACCGACCGCAGCTCGTTCTCCGCGAATCCCCCTCAGGTTGCCGGCTGCATCGCCTTGCGCCCGGGCGTGCGGCTGTCTGTTTGTGGGCTCAGTAACAAGGAAGGTGAGAGATGCTCAAGGATGGGAAATGGATGGGTGTGGTGGTCGTATTGGCGGCATGTGTGGGAGCGCGGGGAGGCATGTGGGATGTCACCATACTGTCGGAGGACTTCAATTCGGATCCCTCGGCGAACTGGACCTACAGCGGCCAGCAGAACGGCAGTTCACAGAACCTGTTTCGCTGGAACGCGAGCGGCTATGTGGACGCCGAGTGGGACCAGTCGAACTCCTACACGGGCAGCGGAGATCCCTACACGATTCTGCCTTCGTGGTATTCCCGCTCGCTGGGGCAGACGCTGACGGATCACAACCGCTTCCGGTTCGGCGCGACGCTGAACCTGTCGTCCGTCACCGATACCACCGAGTTCTATCAGCTAGCCAACATCGGCCTGTACGGGCTGTCGGACATGGGCGCGGACCGCACACTGTCGGACAACTTCTCGGGCAACACCACCTTGGTGAAGGACGCCAGCGACTTCGTGGAGTTCAACTACTTTGCCTACAGTGGCACGTGGGGCGGCCCGGTGACCGCGGCGACCATGGGAGCCCATATTACGGGTGATACGTGGGACTACACCACGGGCGCAGGTGCCGATGCGATGTACCACAGCACCGACGCGAGCGGAACCTACCTGCCCACGAGTACCGATCTGTACGTGGAAGTGACGTACTACGGGACGACCACGCGGCGGGCGCACATGGGCATCTACACCGACGCCGCCCGCACGACGCTGCTGAGCGTCAACGGCGTGGAGCAGTACTACTGGACCCAGCCGCTGCCTGCGGACGACCACTTCACGCTGACCGACATCGCTTTCTACAACTACGTCGGCGCGAACTGGGGCGGCACGAACGGTTCGGGCTCGGGCATGTTCGACGACGTCTATGTTCAGACGCCCGAGCCGGCGACGATGGCGACGCTGCTAATCGGCGGGGCGGGGCTGCTGGCCGCCCGGCGACGGCGCAAGGCGGCAAGGTAGAGAGACGGCGTAGGACGAAGCAGGAAGCATGATCGACGACAGGACAACGCGACGAGAACACACCCGCAGGCCCTCGCGGTCGGGGGGGCGCGGGGGCTTCACGCTCGTGGAGCTGCTGGTCGTCATCACCATCCTGGCGGCGCTGACCATGCTCGTCGTGCCCGTTCTCTCGTCGGCCAATCAGCTTGCCCGCACCGCGGTCTGCACGGCCAGTCTGCGGAGCCTGCAGACGGCGACGATCCTGTACCTCAAGGAGAATCGCGGCGTGTACTTCCCGTATCGGGAAGTGCGCCCGACGGGGACGCTGTGGTACTGGGGCCTGGAGCGCGACGACAGTGAGCCCGTCGATGGCAAGCGGCCGATCGACACGACGAAGGCGAGGCTGGCGGGGTACCTCTCCGACACGCGTCGCGTGCAGTTCTGCCCGGAGGCCCGGACGGCTGGGGGCGACTTCAAGCCCAAGTTCGATCTGGGCAACTACGGGTACGCCATCAACCGGAAGCTGCCTGACGCGGCGCAGGAAGACATCACGCAACCGGGCGAGACGATCGTCTGGGCGGACTCGGTGCAGATCAACACGTGGCAGGCGCCGGCGACGCCGACGAATCCGATGATGGAAGACTGGTACTATCTGGACAACCGCAACGCGACGCCCGCGACGTTCCACTTCCGGCACACGCTGACGTGCAACGCGGTGTTCGCGGACTCGCGGGTGGCCCGTCTCAAGCCGTTCTGGCTGGACACGCGATGCGACGGGCGGGTCGGTCGTCCCGAGCCCCCCGTGCCGCCGTCGCAGGTATCGCCCCTGCTGAAGCTGGACAAGTAGTCCCCGACAACTGAGATCCCGATCGGGCGGGGTTCGGACCCCTTTGCCATGTCAGGTCCGACACCCCGCCCGTGTCTTGCGCCGCGGGCGCCGATTCCTGCGTCGCACGAAGAACGCATGGACAGCGACTCGCGGGCGTACGATCGAGACGGAATCCGTGTGACCGATACCCGATCACCGGTTACGAAACCGGTAGGGGTGGGATTCGAACCCACGGTGCCTTTCGGCACACCGGTTTTCAAGACCGGCTCCTTCAGCCACTCGGACACCCTACCTGGAGTGTTCGGCCCGCCGCCCGCCCGCGCGGCGAGCCGGCTCGACAGTGGACTCTATCGCGGCCGACGCGGCGTGGTCAAGGGCGATCGCGCGGAGATGGGCGGTTAGTGTGCGAGTACGCTCCCTGGCAGGGGCTTCAGGATTGCGGATTGCGGATTGCGGATTTTGGATTGGGACGCGGAGGCATCCTCTTCCTGTTCAAGGTCGAGTTCACGCGGGGCGCTCCGGGGGAAGCCCGACGCACGCGAACATGCTGTCTTTCAATCCGCAATCCGAAATGGAGGCGGGGATGAACTCGCGACGGAGCGTCCTTGCCACCCCGCGGCTGCGACGTTCCGGGAGAGGTGTTCATGCATGGGGTTGAGCTTGACCTGACTGCAAGCGGGGGGCTAGAATGGTCAACTTCCTGCACTGGCAGGACCTTCCTTTCCCCTTTGACCTCCAGAAGGCACGGTTGATGCGCGTGCAGTGTGGCGCGACCGGCTTGGAGAATGATGGCGAGACGCCTGAAGATCAAGCTTATCGAGCCTTCGAGGTATCGCGGCGGGACGCTGCAGCGCGTCCGGCGCCTGCTGTTTCCTCCGCTGACGCTGCCGCTCGTAGCCGCCCTGACGCCCGACGACTTCGACGTCACCATCCACAACGATTCTTTCGAGGCGGTCGACTACGACGAGCAGGTCGACCTCGTTGGACTGACGGCCTACACCGCCCAGGCGCTGCGGGCGTACGAGATCGCCGATGAGTACCGCCGCCGCGGCGTGCATGTCGCCATGGGCGGCATCCACGCATCCATGCTGCCTGACGAGGCGAACGAGCACGCGGACACCGTCTTCGTCGGTGAGGCTGAAGAGACCTGGCCGCAGTTCCTGGGCGACTTCGTGCAGGGGCAGGCGCAGCCGCGGTACCAGCCCGAGACGCTGCCGGACCTGTCCGGCCTGCCCGTCCCGAGATTCTCGCTGATGGATTCGTCGCGGTACGTGTGTTGTCGCACCGACGGGCTGAACCGCCTGCTGCCGACTCCGATGCTGCCCGTCCAGACCGCCCGAGGCTGTCCCCACGGATGCGAGTTCTGCTCGGTGACGGCCCTGAATGGCCGAAAGTTCCGCACGCGTCCGATCGACGACGTGATCCAGGAAATCCGCTCCGGCGGCGCACGCAGTGTCATGTTCCTGGATGACAATATCTTCGCCATCCCCCGCCGAGCGAAGGAACTGTTCGAAGCGCTGATCCCGTTGAAGATCTCCTGGCACGGGCAGGGCACGGTCGACGCGGCGAAGGATCCCGAGTTGCTGCAGTTGGCGCGGCGCAGCGGGCTGACGGTCCTGTTCATCGGCCTGGAGAGCCTTTCCGTCGGCGCCCTGAAGGCGATGGGCAAGACGCAGAACGTGGTAGCCGACTACGGGAAGCACCTTCGGGCGTTTCGCAAGGCGGGCGTTTCGGTGATGGCCAGCATGATCTTCGGGTTCGGCCCGGAGGAGCCCGAGGTCTTCGACAAGACGTGCGAGTTCCTGACGGCGAATCGGGTATCCTATGCAGCCTGGTGGCCGCTGACGCCGTTCCCGGGCACGGGCCTGTTCGACCGCTTGAAGAACGAGGGGCGTCTCAAGCAGGATGCGTGGTGGCTGGACCCGTCCACCGGGTCGGAGCTGGTGGACTTCAAATTCACCGGGCTGGACATGGGCGAGGAGACCTTCCGCGCCCGTTTCCACCGGGCGTACAGACGATTCTACTCCCTCAGAGGGATCGCGCGGCGGGTGCTGTTTCCCCCGCAAAAGCGCTGCCTTCAGAAGGCCGTGATGAACCTGATGTTCCGCAAGAAGATCAGCCCGAAACGGGCGATCCTCGAATCCTGACGGATAGGAGTTGGCGATGGAACCTCGTATGCAGAAGTGGCAGCGAAGCATGATCCGCAACAACCTGGATCGATACCGCGAGGCGATGGAGCACTACCACGTCAAGAACAAGCAGATCGTGGAGCTTCCGGACGGGCGGAAGGCGTTCTCGCTGCTCAGCCCCGTGCTGGATTCGCCCGCCGCCCGGCGGCGCATCCGGTTCATCCTGAAGAGTGTCATCGACGACAAGACGGTCGTCGCCTCCGACGGGGGCGTCAAGTGGGGGCGCCGCACGCCGCACTTCATCACTGTCGCCGTCACCTACGCCTGCCAGTGCACGTGCGATCACTGCTCGGCCGAGACCTACAAGACCGCCGTCGCCCGCGACGACAGCGCCTTGAGCGTCGACGAACTCAAGGACGCCATCGCCCAGGTCGTCGACCTCGGAACGACGTCCGTCGTGCTCACCGGCGGCGAGCCGCTCCTGTACGACGGCATCTACGATCTGATCGAGTCCGTGGATCCGGACAAGAGCACCTGCACGCTGTTCACCAACGGCGAGTATCTGACGCAGGAGATCGTCGACCGCCTCAAGCGGGCGGGGCTCTTCGGCGTCTTCGTCAGCCTCGACTCCCCCGACCCCGCCGAGCACGACGAAAACCGCCACCGCCCGGGCCTGTTCCAGATGGCCGCCGACGGCATCCGGCGCTGCCAGGAGGCGGGCATCCTCACCGGCGTGTCCAGCTACATCACCCGCGAAAACCTGGTCGACGGTCAACTGGCCGCCATGATGGACCGCGCAAAGGAACTGGGCGTGCTGGAGGTGTTCCTGTTCGACGTGATCGCGACGGGGCGCCTCAGCGAAGACAGGCACTGCATGCTGACCGACGAAGACATCGCCAAGGTCAAGGCCTTCCGCGAGCGGCACAACAACGACCCCGAGTACCCGCGGATCATCCACCAGTCGATGTTCACGAGCATCGCCTACCCCTGTGCGGCCGAGGGATGCCCCGCCGGCGTCGCACAGCTTCACCTGCGCGGCAACGGCGACGTGACGCCCTGCGATTTCACGCCCTACGCGTTCGGGAACGTCCGCGAGAAGTCCATGAAGGACATCTGGCAGGACATCACGCAGCACGACATCTACGCGGAAGGCTCGCACCGCTGCCGTCTGGCCAGTCCCGAGTACTGGGACAAGCTTGAAGCGACGGCGACGAGCGTCTGACCGCTGCGGTCAGTCTTTGGTCTTGAGCCTTTCGAGTTTCTTGAGGACGGCGTCCATCGCCTCCTTCGCTCGCCCGTCGAGGGCGCTACGGAGGGCTTCGAGACGCTTCACCATGTCCGGTCCCCATCCCAGGTTCTCGTACAGGACCAACCCCGGCGGGCCGGTGAGCTTCAACGTGTACGCCGCGTCCGTCGGGTAGGCGATCTTCTTCCTGCTGATGTCCGCCGCCCGATCGAGGAAGCCGTCCGTCAGGAGATGGTCGACGATTCGCTCGACCTGTTTCTTCTCGACCGGCGCCGACCGCCAGTTGGCGGTGAGCTTGAAGCGGATGCCCGGTTGATGCAGCATCAGCGACGTGTAAGCCTTCGCCCTGGGACCGTGGCAGGTCAGGCGAAGGATGAACTTGTCCGCGGCCAGGCGAATCTGCTTTGCGCGCTTCTCCGCCAGTTCAGACTTGACTTCCACGGTCAGCGTGAACGTCTCGGCCGGGGGCTTGTTCTTTTCCCAGGGGCGTTTGTACTCCAGTGTGATCTTCGACTTGCCGATCTTCGCCGCCTTGAACGTCGCGACGAACACGCCGCCCACGCCCACCATCCCCGGCTTGGCTTGGTCACGCACGTACTTGATCTTGCCGACCGCGACGGCGGCGTCGCCTTCGATCTTTGCGCAACTCCACGAGTAGCCCGTCGTCGGGTTGCCCTTCAGGGAGATCACTACTTGCTGTCCCAGCGCGGGCGTGACGGTTCTGCCGCTGGCGGACTTGTCCAGCGCAATCGGCTTGGCCGCGTCGGGTTTCTCCTTGCCGCCGCCCAGCGGGGCCCGGCAGTGCTCGCACTGGCTCAGCTTGGCCGAGCATTTCTTGCAGAGCTTGAACGCGCCGCTGCTGGTCCACTTGCCGCACTCGACGCACTTGCCGACGCTCGTGATGTACATCTTCCCTTTGCACTTCCCGCACAACTCCGCCGCCGCAGGCCCGGCCGACACGGCCAGGACGAGGGCGCCGAAGAGAATCACCGCGTACCTTCTCATGGTGCTGCTCCTTTCGCGGGACGGCATGGTCGAGAGGACGGCCCGCACAAGGACAGACGCAGAACCGCCCCCTTGGATTCGCCGCAACCTGTGCTGAATCTTATGTTTCTGTCAACGGCATGTAAACACGCGGTACAGGTCATTGCAGGGAGGCAGGGCATGGGCATGCGCGGTCCAAAGTTGATGATCGCATTGGTCATTGTGACGATGGCGTCGACCTTTGGGTACATGGTTCACACGTCGAGACGAATCGCCGGCGCCGACCCGCCCAAGGAGTCCCGTTCGGCGAACCAGCGAGAGCTCGACAAGGCGTTTCAGGATGTCGAAAACGCCATGGGCGGCCGCGGGGGATAGCGCTTCCGCATCTGCCGGAATGGCAATTTCGTCACGCGAACAGGCGATTCTGGCAGGGAGTCAAATCTGCAATCTCCTATTTTGCAGTAACTTACGGTTCAGGCACGCGCATTGCAGTGTCCTTCACAGGGAGGTATTGCCATGCGCTTGGACAAACTGACCGTCAAGGCCCAGGAAGCCCTCGCCGCCGCACAGGCGGCCTCGGCGGAGGCCGGGCACGCCCAGGTCGAACCCCTGCACCTTCTGGACGTCCTGCTCAAGCAGGAGGGGGGGCTGACGGGTTCGATCCTGGAGAAGGTGGGAATTCCGCGCGATCGCATCGCGTCGGTGGTGGATGCGGAGTTGTCGCGTCTGCCGACGCAGACGGGCCCGGCCGGCATGGCCATGTCGCCGCAGCTTGGCGCGGTGCTGACGCGCTCGGAGAAAGAAGCCCGCGACCTCGGCGACGAGTTCACGTCGGTCGAGCATCTGCTGCTTGCGCTGGCGGTCGAGGACGGCGGCGCGAAGGACGTTCTGACGACGCTCGGCGCCGACCGCGACGCGATTCTGGCGGCGATGAAGGACATTCGCGGGGGGCAGCGCGTCACCGACCAGACCCCCGAGGAGAAGTACCAGGCCCTGCAGCGGTACGGGCGCGACCTGTGCGAGATCGCGGCGGCCGGCAAGCTGGACCCGGTCATCGGTCGGGACGACGAGATCCGCCGCTGCATGCAGGTGCTCAGCCGGCGGACGAAGAACAACCCGGTGCTGATCGGTTCGCCCGGCGTGGGCAAGACCGCGATCGTGGAGGGGCTCGCCCAGCGGATCGTCAACGGCGACGTTCCGGCGGGCCTGGCGGGCAAGACGGTCATGGCGCTGGACATGGGGGCGCTGCTGGCCGGGGCGAAGTTCCGCGGGGAGTTCGAGGACCGCCTCAAGGCCGTCCTGAAGGAAGTCACCGACGCGGAGGGGCGGATCATCCTGTTCATCGACGAACTGCACACCGTCGTCGGGGCGGGGGCGGCCGAGGGGGCGATCTCCGCGGGCAACCTCATCAAGCCCGCGCTGGCGCGGGGCGAACTGCGGTGCATCGGCGCGACCACGCTGGACGAGTACCGCAAGCACGTGGAGAAGGACGCCGCCCTGGAGCGGCGCTTCCAGCCCGTCGTCGTCGACGAGCCCACCGTGGAAGACACCATCGCCATCCTCCGCGGGCTCAAGCCGCGCTACGACGCCCACCACGGCGTGCGGATCCAGGACGCCGCGCTGGTCGCAGCCGCCACGATGAGCCACCGTTACATCGCCGACCGCTTCCTGCCCGACAAGGCGATCGACCTGATCGACGAAGCCGCCAGCCGGCTGCGGATCGAGAACGACTCCATGCCCGCCGAGCTGGACGAACTCAACCGCCGCGTGATGCAGTTACAGATCGAGCGGGAGGCCCTCCGCAAGGAAACCGACGAGGCGAGCAAGCAGCGCCTGGGCGACCTGGAGAAACAGCTTGCCGACCTGAAGGCGAGGTTCGACGAGCTGCACGCCCAGTGGGACGGCGAGCAGGGCCTGCTGCGGACCATCAAGGGCCTCAAGGAGCAGATCGAGGACAAGCGGACGGAACTGGAACGCGCCCAGCGGGACGGCGACCTGGAGACGGCCGCCCGGATTCAGTACGGCGAGCTGCGCGAGCTGCAGCAGAAGCTCGAAGACGGCGAGGAGCGGATGAGCAGCCGCGGCGAGGGCGGCATGACCAGCGAGGAGGTCACGCCCGAGCAGATCGCGGAGGTCGTCGCGAAGTGGACGCACATTCCCGTCGCGAAGCTGATCGAGAGCGAGCGCGACAAGCTGATGCGGATGGAGGAGCGCCTGGGGCGGCGCGTGGTGGGGCAGGCCGAAGCGCTGCACGTGGTCAGCGATGCCGTCCGCCGCAGCCGGGCCGGGCTGGGCGACCCGCAGCGGCCCATCGGCAGCTTCCTGTTCATGGGCCCGACGGGCGTGGGCAAGACGGAACTGTGCAAGGCGCTGGCCGAACTGCTGTTCGACACCGAAGACGCCATGATCCGCATCGACATGAGCGAGTTCATGGAGCAGCACTCAGTAGCCAGGCTCATTGGCGCCCCGCCCGGATACGTCGGCTACGAGGAAGGCGGGCGCCTGACGGAAGCGGTCCGCCACAAGCCGTACAGCGTGATCCTGTTCGACGAGATCGAGAAGGCCCACCCGGACGTGTTCAACGTGCTGCTGCAGGTGCTCGACGACGGACGATTGACCGACGGGCAGGGGCGAACGGTCGACTTCAAGAACACGCTGATCGCGATGACGTCGAACGTCGCGTCGCAGCTCGTGCAGGACCTGGCCGAGAAGAAGGCGGAGGAGTGGGAAATCGAGGCCCAACTCATGGAGGCCCTCAAGGCCAGCTTCCGCCCCGAGTTCATCAACCGCATCGACGAGACGGTCATCTTCCACTCGCTGAGCAGGGAAGATCTCGCGGGAATCGTGGACATCCAGGTGGGTGAGCTGGCCAAGCGCCTGGCCGACCGGAAAATCACGCTCGAAGTCACCGAGGGGGCGAAGAACCTGGTGTCCGAACTGGGCTACGACCCGAGCTTCGGCGCCCGTCCGCTCAAGCGCCTGGTGCAGCAGAAGCTGGAAAACGCCCTGGCGGGCAAGATCCTCGCCGGCGAGATCGTCGACGGGCAGCACGTGCGGATCGACGCGGCGGGAAAGAGCTTCACGTTCAGTCCGAAATAGCCTGCGGATTGGAGTCCACGAATTACACGAACCTGCCTGCCGGCAGGCAGGTTGCACGGATGGCAAAGAACAGCGGGGCGCAGGGAACACTCCTTGTCGTCGAGCGACGGCGATTCCCTTCCTGATCGGCTTCGGGTATCCTATGGGTTGATGTGGCGTGCTTGGGAATCCGGCGGAGACGAGTGGCGATGGGATTGAAGGAACGGTCACAGCGACGACGGCGGGAGATGGTCGTGCACCGGGCGGACGGGTTTCAGGATGCGGAGGACTGGGACCTGGCGTTCTGGCAGCAGCAGACCCCCCAGGACCGCCTCTCGGCGCTGGTAGCCATCCACAGGGACGTCGCCAAGGTCCACCGCAAGCGGCACGTTGTTGCTCGTTTCCGACCGCGCAAGTAAGCGATTGGGAGCCGGACGGAAGCGTAGGGGGTGTCGGTTCAACCCGTGACCTGCCTGAGGATGAACTCGCCCAAGAGAGGAACTGCGAACGAGTACTTGCCGTGGCGGTTCTTGTAGACAAGCCCCGCATCGCTGAGGGATGAGAGCATCTGGTTCACATGGCTGCTCCCGAAAGGCTTCCAGCATCACCTTCGACGTCTCCACGACCTCCAATACGGTGAACTCGGAGTCGCAGGTGTCCAGGGACGCAATAACTCGCAGCAATTCCCTCTGTCGATCCGTCGCCCGAGCCCACCTCCCCGCGAAGAAGTCGGAATCCAGCTTACGCACGATCTCGTTAACGGGGACGGTCGGTTCTTGTCCCGCGCCAAGCTTCTGTATGAAGACATCGTATACCTCTCGGCAGATGAACTGGATGAAATACGGGTAGCCGCCCGAGATCCTCATAATGGTTCCCACGGATTCCTCGCTGAATCGTACGCGACAATCACCATCTTCGATCGGCTTCAGAATCGCGTCTCGACTATCCGTTTCCTCAAGCCGGTCCAGGAAGACGACACGGAACATCCTCTCGGAGAACGTCCGGGCCTCGACCAGTTTGGGGAAGAGCGTTGGCAGTCCCGTAAGCACCAACATGAAAGGGATATCCCTCTTCTGGATGGACTGGAACACGTCAAGCAGCGTCGACAGGGGGAACTGCTCCTTCGCGGCGTGGTCCGACAGATTCTGAGCTTCGTCATACGCGAAAATGATCCCGCGGTGACCTTGGGCCTTTGTGCAGGCCCATACGATATCCAAGATGGCCTTGATCTTGTCTGAGACGAGTCCTGGTGTGGCATCGTAGATACCAGCAAGTGTTGCGTAGTTGAGCGTCTGTTCGACCTGAGCAGTTTCCTTGGCAAAACCAATTCTGTGGTATTCCTCAGTTCCGACGATCAAGGATGAAGTCACGACGGAAAGGTCGGTAAGCAATCGTGTTGCCATCGTGGTTTCTGTGACGCTACACGATTCTGACAGGTCGGTTCCTACCCAGAGCCAGCCTTCCTCGATGGCAAGGGGCTTGAAGGTCTCCAAGAGCACTGTCTTGCCCACGCCACGAAGCCCAGTGAGAACCATATTCTCGAGGATTGTCTCCTGTTCAAGCAGTCTCAGGAACTCAGCCCTTTCCCGCTGTCTGCCAGCCAGATAGGGGGGCATGTGCCCCGCGCCGGGTCGGAATGGGTTCTTGAATGTCGCTGACGGAGGATTCATTGTTGATTAGCCCTATGGGTAAATTTATCTCACTATATAAATTTAGCACTCACTCACTGGAAAGTCAAGTGATTCTCGCATGAGAAGGGGGGGGTGTGAAGACTTGCGGCGGTTGTGATCTATCGATACGGCTCGACCTGCTCGGCGAGTGTTTCGGCGGCGGTCTGGTCGGGGGCGTGGGACATGAGGAACATGCCTTCGGGGCCGACCGCATCGAGCAGGGGGAGGACCTGGTCGACTCGGACGCCGACGGCTTGGACGCTCTTGCCGGCCGACCTGATGCGGCGGTAGAGGTCGTACCACTTCGGCGAGCCGCCCGCTTCGTTCGGATCCCCCGTGGAGAGGAAGCGCGGCGTCCATTCGACGGCGTCGAGGGCGTCCATTTCGAGCAGGGCGTCGAGGTGCGGGATCGCGTCCTCGCCGTCGAGGTGGAACATGGAGTGGTCCAGCCAGTCGCACTGGGCGGCGAGATGCGGGACGACGAACTCGCGGAACATCGTCGGAGAAATCATCGCCGCGAAGTCGCACTGGAGCTTTGCGGTCCTGCCCGGGCCCCAGAGGCTGAACGACGCCGACGCATTGCCGCCCGTCTCGTCGCGCACCTTCTCGTGGATCCGATCGAAGGCGGTGAAGTAGGCGTCGTTGATCTCGCCCAATCGCTGCTGCACCCACGCCGGGCGTTCGATGAGGTCCATCAGCACCGGCTCGCTGCCTCGCAGCGCCGCCAGCGTGTCCATGTTCTCGATCAGATCGGGTGTGCCGACGAGGTAGCGCCCGTCGGCGCGGCGGACGCCCTCCTCGATGACGGCCATGTGGACGCGGAACCAGTGATCTGACGGGTCGAATGCGAGCGGCTCGCAGGCGTCGGGGTCGTCGATGCAGGGCTCGTACCAGACCGTCTCGGGCGTGAAGTGGGGCTCGGACCCGAGGAACGTTCCGAGCGAGCCCGGGCCGATCTTTGTGTCCAGGAACGGAAACGCTTCGGCCGCGTAGAACGTGCGCGACATGCCGTATTCGCCGCGGTCGCAGCGGTAGACCGGATCGGTCCAGCGCGCTTCGGGGTCCGCTGGGTCGAAGGGGGTGGGGATGTCCGCGACGGGCTCGCGCCGCGGCGCCGTCAGGAACAGCGCCGGTCCCTCCCGCCGCCACCATTTCGTCAGGTTTTCGCGGGCCTGCTCCCAGTCGGGCTTCCACTTCATGTCGGTGTTGTCTCCGCTTCGGCGGCGCTGACAATGCGGCCGCCGTCCAGCAGGACCGTCCGTTCGGTGATGTCTGCCAGCACGCTGTCGATCGGGCTGACGTGCACGATCGTCGTCCCGCCGTCGCGCAGGTGCGACAGCGCGGATGCGACGATGGCGACGGCCTGCGTGTCCACGTTGGCGGTCGGCTCGTCCAGCAGCAGCGCCCGCGGCGCCAGGGCGATGGCGCGGGCGAGGTTCACGCGCTGACGCTCTCCGGCAGAGAGTCCCGCGACGTTCCGCTTGGCAAAGTCACCCAGCCCGACGAGTTTCAAGGCCTCTTGTGCTTGCTGCCGCGCCTCGGTGCGCCCTTCGCCCCGCGCCCGCAGGCCGTAGCGTACGTTGCGCCCTACGGATCCCCGGAACATGTAGCCCGGGTGCGTGGTCATGACGACCGAGCGGCGGTCGGCGTGATCGCCCGGGCGGTCCCAGAGCGTCAGCGTGCCGGCATCGGGACGCTTGAGGAGGGCGAGGACTTCCAGCAGCGTGGTCTTTCCCGCGCCGTTGGGCCCGACGAGGGCGGTGGTCTGCCCGGCCTCGATGTCCAGACGCTCGACGTCCAGCACCGTCTGCCTGCCGAAGCGGACCTGGATGTTCCGGCAGCTACAGAACATCGGCCGACTCCCTTTGTGCGGGCAGGCGGACCACCTGGGCGGCCAGGTTCACGCCCAGCGCGATCAGCAGCAGCACCAGCCCCAGCGCCAGGGCGAGGGCGAACTGCCCCTTCTGCGTTTCGAGGGCGATGGCGGTAGTCATCGTGCGGGTGGCGCCCCTGATATTGCCCCCGAGCATCATCGCGATGCCCAGTTCGGAGCACAGGCGTCC
>CAZEJA010000008.1:6323-19161 GCA_964512215.1 uncultured Planctomycetaceae bacterium | reverse complement strand
GCGCTTGATATTGTCACGTTTCCGATCTACGTTCGGCGCACGATACAGCGAGAGTGCTGGACGTTTGGGAGAAGACCGATATGACGGAACCGGGCATTCGTTGGGAACAGCGGGGGGTGATGGCGGGGCATGAAGCGATCGTGTTGTGCTGCGGGGGGAGTGAGGCGTGGGTGGCGGCTTCGCTGGGGAGTAACGTCGTGCGGTGGTCGGTGGGGGGCAGGGCGATCATCGACTTCGACGAGGCGATGCTGCGCGAGCGGTGCTTCTCGGGAAATCCCATTCTGTATCCGACGCCGAACCGCGTGCGGGATGGACGATTCGTCTATGACGGGCGGGAGTTTCCGCAGGTCAAGCACGGCCGAGTTGTGTTGATCCACGGACTGGTCTTCGACGAGCCCTGGCATTGCGGCGAGCCGGTGATCGGCGAGGGCGACATCCGGGTGACGACGTGGATCGACTTCGACGAGCGCGGTCCGCTATACGAAGCGTTCCCGTTCGCGCACCGCCTGGAGGTGGAATTCCAGTTGAGCGAAGACGCACTCCGCACGACGTACACGATTCGGAATCGCAGCGGGCGGGACCTGCCGTACGGCTTCGCGCTGCATCCCTACTTTGCGAAGCTCGACGGCGACGAGGGGACGTTCATTGCCCTGCCGGCGGAGCACGTGATGGAGGCGACGGAGGAGTTGCTGCCGACGGGCGAGCTGATCGCGACGGCGGGGACGAGGTTCGACCTGTCGACGCCCAAGCCCGTCGGGACGCTCGATATCGACAACGTCTTCACCGGCCTGTCGGGGCAGGCGGGGTTCGAGTGTCGCGACAGCGGGCTGGCCGTGTCGCTGCACGCGTCGGAGGAGTTCACTCACATGGTCCTCTACACCCCGCCGGGCCAGCCGTACTTCTGCATGGAGAACCAGACCTGCTCGACCGACGCCCACAACATGACGGCGAAGGGGTTCGGCGAGGTCGCGGGGCTGGAGATTGTCGCGCCGGACGCCGAACGAAGCGGTTGGGTGGAATACCGTACAAGTGCACCGTGATTCTGGCCTTCAGGGCCAATGAAAAAGCATGTAAAAAAAATCACAAAGTGCTTGAAATGGACATTTCTCTGCTCGTACATTATTACACGAAGTTTCGCAGCTCTTTGTCATCAGTCTCCGTTGGTTGTGAGTAGTTCGTTTCGTGCCGCACAGGTCCTCAACCCATCGGCCCTCGGGGCCATCGAGGAGCGGCCATGTCAACGTACTATGTACCAAGCGGAAGGTTGCTGCAGTGTGTACGGGAGCAGCAGGGGACCGGAACGTTCATGCCGGTGCCGACGGGCGGTCTGGCGTGGATGGATTCCACCGCTTCGGACCCGAGCATCGAAGGCCTGGCGCAGCCGCGCTGCGCGCAAAGCCCCAAGGGCTTCTCCTTCCCGGCGACCGCGTCGATGGGAACCTACGGTGCCCAGACGACGACGTCGGTCGAGGTCGGGCCCATGGTCCTCGTCGGCGTGCGGGCGTGCGAACTGCGGGCGCGGAAGTACCTGGACGCGGTCCTGACGGGCGGCGAGTTCGACGACGCGGACTACATCGCCCGGCGCGACGCGACGACGGTCGTTTCCTGCGACTGCGTGGACTGCACCGACACGTGCTTCTGTACGCTCGTCGGCGGTCAGCCCTACGCGACGGACGGCTTCGACGTGAACCTCACGCCCGTGGACGGCGGGTTCCTGGCGGAGGTCGCAACCGACGCGGGCAAAGCGTGGCTGGGCAACGGGGACATCGCGGAGGCGCCGGACGACCAGCTCGCCGCGCGCGACCGGATCCGCAACGAGATGACCGAGCGCATCCGCACGCAGAACGTCGCCTGCACGTTCTCGGTGACGGACGACGCCCCGCCGTCGCTGCCGGAAGGCGACGACGAGCAGTGGCGGATCTTCTCGCCCGACTGCGTCGAATGTGCCGCCTGCACGCACATCTGCCCGACCTGCCACTGTTTCTACCTCTACGACCAGGCGCTGGGGCCCGAGACGTTCGAGCGGGTCCGCACCTGGGACAGTTGCCTCTTGAGCACGTACCACCGCATGGCCGGGACGCCGAAGATGAAGGCCAGCCCCCGCCCGCGCCTGAGTAATCGCCTGGCGAACCGCGTGCTGCACAAGTTCGTCTACTCGCCGCAGCAGTACGGGCTGCTGGGCTGCGTCGGGTGCGGGCGGTGCGTCGACGCCTGCCTGGGGGCCATCGACATCCGCAAGGTGGTGCAGGAGCTGAGCCCATGACCTTGACCGACACCTACATTCCCGCCCCGGCCACGCTGGCGGAGGTCATCGACGAGACGCCGACGATCAAGACGCTCGTGATGACGCCCGCCGAGCCGATGCCCTTCAAGGCCGGCCAGTTCGTTCAGCTTACGCTGCCCGGCGTGGGCGAGGCGCCGTTCACGCCGTCGAGTTCGCCCCAGGAGCCCGACCGGATCGCGATCACGATCCTCAAGACCGGCGCGGTAACCGACCGCCTGCACGAATGCGAGTCCGGCCGAACACTGGGGCTTCGCGGGCCGTTCGGCAAGGGCTATCCGCTCGACAAGGTCCGCGGCAAGGACGTGCTGGTCGTCGGCGGCGGCGTGGGGCTGGCCCCGCTGCGGGCGCTGATCCTGGCGTTGATGCCCGAACTGGACACCATCAACCGCCTGTCGATCCGCTACGGCGCCCGCTGCATGGAGGAACTGCTCTACCGCGAGCAGCACGCGGCGTGGGCGGAGCACGACAAGGTCGACTTCACCTGCACGATCGACCGCCCGCAGGACGGCTGGGACGGGCGGACGGGCGTGGTCACCACGCTCCTGAAGCGCCTCGACGTGGACAAGGACAACTGCCTGGCGTTCGTCTGCGGGCCGAGCATCATGCTGAAGTTCACCACGCAGGCGCTGCAGGAGGAGGGCCTCGCGCCGGAGCAGATCTACCTGTCGATGAACCGTCGGATGAGCTGCGGCATGGGGCTCTGCGGGCGGTGCAACATCGGTCCGTATTACCTCTGCAAGGACGGGCCGGATATGAACTACGCGAAGATCAAGGACTACCCGAATGTGTTCTGATCGAGCTGCGGATGCTCAGGGGGCCACGGCGCGGTGTACGCTCTGCCCGGCGGCGTGCGGGCTGGACGTCGTGCCCACCGGCCCGGACATGTGGCGGTCGGAAGCGCCCCCCACCGAGGGCGCGGGGCTCTGTCCGCGCGGCAGCGTGCTGGGGCAGCTACTGGGACACCACCGGCGCATCCTGTCGCCCGCACAGCGCGTGGACGGGATCCTGCGCGCGGTGGACATGGGCGCCGCCTGCGGGGCGATTCTCGACGCCGCGGGCGGGCGGGAGACCATCTTCTGTATCGACGCCGCCGCGCCCTGCGAGCAGATTGTCGCCGCTGCGGCGTGGTGCGATACCTGGTCGCAGGCGACGCTCTGCATCGTGATGGAGCCCGCCGACCGGCAGTTGCTGTTGGGGACGGAGGCAGGCCCGGCTGAGTATCTGAAGCCCGACGAGATCAGCGCGTGCGACGGGTTCCTGCTGATCGGCGACGTGTTCGCCGCCAACCCGGCCTGTTCGCGAGGCGTCTTCGAGGCGCGGGCGGAGAATCCACGCATGCCCATTGTCTCGATCGACCCGGCCGGGGGGACGGCATCGAAGTTCGCCAGTTCCTGCATCGACGTTCCGGTCGGCGGGGAGTTGGCGGCCCTTTCAGCCGTCGCGGAGGGTCAGGCCTTGGCGGGCTGCAAGAAGCTCGGCGTTCTGGCGGCCGCGGAGTACGCCCGCGGGGCGCCTTGGCGGCAGATTGGCTACCAGGCCAGCCAGCTCGCCGCGGCGCAGGGCGGGGGCATCGCCCCGCAGACGGACGGCGCCAACGCATTGGGCGCCTTGCGATTGATGAACCGATTGGGTGCGATCGACCTGGGCGAGGCGATGTCGCGCGGGCAGGCGGCGCTGGTTGTCGTCGGGTGCGACGTCGTGGGCATGGTGGGCGGGACGCAGGCCAGCATCGTCGCTGCAGCGGCGGGTCTGCCGAACTGCAGCACCGACGCCGCGCAGGTCATCCTGCCGACGTGTATCCCCCCGGAAATGGCGGGGACGATCCTGACGCCCGGGCCGGGGCCGGTAGCCGTCGCGGCGGCCATGGCCGGCCCGGCCGGCGTGCCGGACGCGGCGGGAATCGTCGCAGCCATCGCGGTTGCGGCGGGCATCGCAGCCCCGGAGATCCCCGCCGGACCGGGTCCGCTGGAACGTTCGGACATCGAGGCGCCCGCAGGGGGCTCGGAGGAGGGCGAGGCACCCGCGCCGGCGCTGCTGCTTGCGCGTGAGGCGACGGCGGCCGGTTGCGGGGCGTTGACAAAGCACGGCGCCTGGCAGGCGGCGGGGGGCTTGCCCGAGCTGCGTATTTCGGCCGGCGACGCCCGGGCGGGGAACATCCCGAATTTCTCGACCGTGACCGTCGAAGCCGGCGGGCGGTCGTGCGCCGCGCGGGTCCGCATCGCACCGGAACTCGCCGACGGCGTGATGGTCCTGCCGGCGGGGTGCCCGGACGCCCGGGCGCTGGCGCCCTGCAGGATCGACGGCGTCCGCGGAATGCAGGCGGCCCCGGCCGCCGCGGAGGTGAATGGCTAGATGGAACCCGAGACGACATCCCCTCCCGTCGCGAAACGTGTCCTGATCGACCTGGACCGGTGCATCGAATGCCGCTCCTGCGCGGCGGCGTGCTTCTACAGCCACGCCGCCATGCCCGCGGTGCAGTTCGCCCGGTCGGGCCCGGCCCTGCTGCCGGTGATCTGCCGCCAATGCCGCAGCGCCGCCTGCGTGGATCCCTGCCCGGCCGAGGCGATGGTCCGCGACGACAGCGGCGTGGTGCGGCGGCGCCTGTTCCGCTGCGTCGGCTGCGGCTCGTGCGCGCGGGCGTGCCCGTTCGGGGTGATCCCCAACGAGCCGACCGGCGTGCCCGCGGAGATTCGCAGCGTCGAGAACCTTGCCGGCCACCAGATCGCCAAGTGCGACCTCTGCGCCAATCGCACGGAAGGCGGCAACGGCGGCGTGCCGCGTTGCGTGGCGGCCTGCCCGTCGGGGGCACTGCGATTCGCCGAGGAAGAGGAGGCCGAGCAGCAGGGCCTCAGCGTGCTGGGCGGACGAACGACCGGAGACGACCCGTTCAAGAGAAGGTGAAACCGTGAACGAAGTGTGGGCCATTGTGACGTTTGCCGTCGCCGCGGTGGGGACGTTGGTGGTGGGCTTGCTGCTGCGTTGGGTCGACCGGAAGGTGACGGCCCTGGTGCAGTGGCGGGTGGGCCCGCCGTGGTACCAGCCCTTCGCCGACGTGCTGAAACTGATGGGCAAGGAAACGCTCATGCCCATCACCGCCAAGGGGACGGGCTTCCTGCTGGCGCCGGTGATCTCGCTGGCGGCGGCAGGCGTGGCGGCGGCGGTGATCTGGCGGGCACTGCTCCTGCCGGAGAGCGGCTTCGTGGGCGACCTGATCGTGGTGATCTACCTGCTGATGATCCCGGCGCTGATGACGGTGCTGGGCGCGGCGGCGAGTGGCAACCCGCACGCGAGCATCGGCGCGGGGCGCGAGGTCAAGCTGCTGCTCAGCTACGAGGCGCCGCTGCTGGCGGCGCTGCTGGTGTCCGTCGCGCGATGCGGGTGGACGTTCCGCCTGGGCGACATCATCCTCGCCCAGTCCTCCGGGCCGGTGCTGCTGAGCATTTCGGGCGCCCTGGCGGTGATTGTCGCCATCCTTTGCACGCAGGCCAAGCTCGGGCAGATCCCCTTCGACCTCGCCGAGGCGGAGTGCGAAATCATGTCCGGCGTCTACGTCGAATACTCGGGCCCGTCGATGGCGTGCTGGATCATGTCGCGCGTGATGATGCTGGCGATGATGCCGCTGCTGGTGATCATCGTCTTCTGGGGCGGCATCTACACGGGGGCATGGTGGGGCATCCTGACGTTCATCGGCAAGTACGTGCTGCTGGTGGCGCTGGTGACGCTGATCCGCAACACGAACCCGCGGCTGCGGATCGATCAAACGATGAAATTCTTCTGGTTCGGCCTCGTGCCGGTCGCGGCCGTCGCGCTGGTCCTGGCGCTGGTCGGCATGTCGGAAGGGATGTCATGGCTCTGAAGATGTGGGCATTGCGGAAGTCGCTGTGGGTCTACCACGTCAACACCGGCGCGTGCAACAACTGCGACATCGAGGTGCTGGAGCTGCTCACGCCCAAGTACGACGTGGAGCGATTCGGGCTGATGCTGGTGGGCACGCCGCGCCACGCGGACGTGCTGGCCGTCACGGGAGTCTGCACGCGCCAAGCGATGCCCCGCCTGCAGGAAATCTACATGCAGACCCCCAAGCCCTGCGTGGTGTTGGCCGTCGGGTCCTGTGCGCTGGCGCAGGGAATCTTCGCCGAGGCGTACCACATGGGTCTGCCCGTCGACGAGGCGATCAAGGCGGTCGACCCCAATGCGATCATCATGTACGTGCCCGGTTGCTCCCCCAAGCCCGAGGCCATGATCGATGCGGTCGTCAAGGCGATGGAGTTTCTCAAGACATTGTAAGCAGCCGCGGGTGTGAGGCCCGCGGTCAGGCAGGAGTTTGCAGATGACTGTAGCGCAACCGCAGACGGAAATCCCCCTGATGGGGTTCGTGGGGGAGGTGCTGGAACGCCTGGGCGACGCGGTGGCGGGCGTCGAGCAGTGCGAACCCCGGCGCGGCATCGCACGGGTGGACCCGGCTCGGACGGTCGAGGTTGCTGAGAAGATGATCGCGATGGAGGGCAGCCGCCTCGCGACGGCGACAGGCATCGAGGTCCGCGACGGTATCGATGTGCTCTATCATTGGGCGTTCGAGCCCGAGGGCGTCGTCGTCACACTGAAGATCCTGGCGGCGAGGCCGGACATGACGCTCCCCTCCATCGCGAATGTCGTTCCGGCGGCCGAGTGGATCGAACGCGAGATGTACACGCTGCTCGGCGCGAACTTCGAGAATCACCCGGACCTGCGGCGCCTGAACCTGGACGACTCCTGGCCGGAGGGGGTCTACCCGTTGCGGAAGGACTTCGACCAGATCCTCGACCGCCCGCCCCTGCCGCCGACCCAGACGCCCCCGGATGAGCCCCACGAGGTCCGCGAGGACATCGCGCGGCGGCGGGCCGAGCAGACCAAGCATCCCGATCTGCCGGTCGTTTCGATCGGTCCGTTCCATCCGCTCCAGGAAGAGGCCGAGTTCTTTCAGCTCTACGTGGACGGCGAGACGGTGGTCGACGTGGATGTGCGCATCTCGTACAACCACCGCGGCATCGAGAAGCTCGACGAGTCCAAGACGTTCGACCAGGTGCCGTTCGTGGTCGAGCGCGTGTGCGGCATCTGCTCGGCCAGCCATCCGCAGGCGTACGACCACGCGGTCGAGGAAATCGCCCACGAGGACGTGCCCGAGCGGGCGCTGTATCTGCGGACGATCGTCGTCGAACTCGAACGGCTGCACTCGCACCTGCTGTGGGTGGGCCTGGCGGGGCATTTTCTGGGGTACAACACGGTCTTCATGTGGGCGTGGAAGTACCGCGAGCCCGTGATGGAGGTGCTGGAGATCGCCACGGGCAGCCGCGTCACCTACGCCAACTGCAAGATCGGCGGCGTGCGGCGCGACATGACCGACGAGCAGCTCCGGGAGATCAAGCGGATCGTCCACGAGTTGAACGGCCCGGTCGAGATGCTGACGAACGCCGTGCTGGACGACCCGGTCCTGCACGCGCGGTTGAAGAACGTCGGCGTGCTCACACCGGAGGATGCGAAGCTCTACGGTGCGACCGGCCCGACGGCCCGCGGCAGTGGCGTGCCCATCGACGTCCGTCGCGACGACCCCTATGCGGTATACGATCGCCTGGACTGGAAGGTCATCACCGCGCCGGGCGGAGATGCGTTCGGCAAGGCGGTGGTGCGTCTGCTGGAGTGCTTCGAAGCGAACAAGATCATCGAGCAGTGCTGCGAGTACCAGCTGAAGAACCCGGGCGGGGAGATCGACGCGAAGGTCGAGGCGATTCCGCCGGGCGAGGGCGTGGGGCACGTGGAAGCCCCGCGGGGCGAGACGTTCCACTACGTCCGCTCCGACGGGTCGAATCGCCCGGTCCGCCACAAGATCCGCGCCCCGAGCTTCGTCAATATCCCGACGTTCAAGGCGTCGTGCATTGGGCTGCAGATTCCCGACGTGGCGATCACCTTGGCGGCTGTGGACCCGTGCTATTCCTGCACGGAGCGACTGGGCGTGCTGCTGGACGCCAGGACGCACCAACCGATCCTCAACTTCGACGAGCTGGTGAAGGCCTCCCAGGACAAGACGCGCCGGATGCGGAAGTCCTGACAGGGCCAGAAGAGGTGAGCGAGCGATGAACGAGTGGATTGAGGCGATGCTGAACCCGTTGGTGGGCCCGATCGTGCTGACGCTGATGGCCGGCGCGGTGGCGTACGTGGCCTCCCGCGTGGCGCCGCTGCAGGGCAAGATCCTGGCCCTGGCTGCAGGCCTCCTCGTGCTGCTGGGCGGCGTGATGATCGCTCGCGGCCCGGCCGATCAGGCTTTCTCCTGCACGTGGGTGGAGTTGGGGGCGAACGTGACGCTGTCGGTGGACCTCGTCCGCACGTCGCTGGGCATGGTCGTGATGATCGCTGCCGCCGCGTTCGCGCTGCTGATCACCGTCTATAGCTTCCGCGCGATGGCCGGGGAGTACTGGGAGGGCAAGTTCTACGCGTACCTCATCTGGACGCTGGCGGGCACGGTGATCGTGGCGCTGGCGGGCAATCTGCTGGTGCTGCTGGTCGGGTGGGAACTCGTGACGCTCATGCTGTTCCTGATGATCAACCAGGGGCGGGGCGACGCTCGCAACGGGGCGGCGAAGGCGTACGGCATCCTTGGCTTCGCGGATGCGTGCCTGCTGCTGGCCATCGCGCTGCTGATCGGTCAGGAGGGTGGCACGGCGAACCTGTCGCTGACGCGGGGAGCGGTCAGTGTCGCGTCCCTGGGCGCTACGGGATACGTCGCCTACGTGCTGATCTTGATCGCCGCGCTGGCCAAGGCGGGGGCGATCCCGCTTCACACGTGGATTCCCGCCATCGCAAAAGGGGCGCCCACGGCGCTGCTGGCCTATCTGCCGGCCGCGCTGGATAAGCTGCTGGGCATCTACCTGCTGGCCGTCCTCACACTGCGGATGTTCAAGCCCGTCTGGACGATGCAGGTGGTCATGATGATCATCGGCGGCGTCACGATCATCGCGGCGGTGTTCATGGCGATGATGCAGCACAACCTCAAGAGGCTGCTGTCGTTCCACGCGGTCAGCCAGGTGGGGTACATGGTGCTGGGGATCGGGACCGGGACGACGGCGGGCATCATCGGCGGGCTGTTCCACATGCTCAACAACGCCATCTACAAGTCGAACCTGTTCCTGATGAGCGGGAACGTCGCGGAAGCATCCGGCACGGACGAGGTCGAGGACATGGGCGGGCTCGCGAGGCAATTGCCGGTGACGTTCGTCTGCAGCCTCATCGCGGCGGCGGCCATCTCCGGCGTCCCGCCGCTCAACGGCTTCGTCAGCAAGTGGCTGGTCTACCAGGGCGCCCTGCAGGTGTCCCAGACGCACCAGAGCCTGGCGCTGATCCTGGTGGTGGTGGCCGTCTTCGGCAGCGCGTTGACGCTGGCGAGCTTCGTGAAGGTGATCTATGCGGCCTTCCTCTCGCCGGCGCCGGAAGGTGCGGCCAATACCAAGACCCCGCCAAAGGAAAGCCTCCTCCGCGTGGCGCCGATGGTGGTGCTGGCGGCGGCATGCGTGGTGCTCGGGCTGCTGCCGGGCTCCATGATCGAGGGCATCTTCGTCCCGGCCGGAGTCGAGGGCGTCGGCGGGGCGGTCGTCACCGGTCGCAGCACGGTGATTGTTTCCGACGGCGGATACTGGATGCCCGCGCGGGCCGGCGGGCTGATCCTGCTCGGCTTGCTGGGCGGGGCGGCCCTGGTGTGGCTGGTCACAAACGGGGCGAAAGCCCGTGTCGTCCGCCCGTTCCTGGGCGGGGAGGTGCCCGTCGCCGGAGACGGGCGGTTCCGCCTTCCCGGGACGCATCTGTACGAGACCATCAGCAAGCTGCCGGTCGTCGGCCCGTTGCTGTTCCACGGGGAGGGGGGGGCGATGGACCCGTACTACTGGTCGGGCAAGCACGGGCGCACCTTTGTGCAGACATTGCGGTCCATGCATACGGGCCTGGTCAGCCTCTACGTCGCGTGGTGCCTGTTGGGGCTGACCGTCACGTTGATCTATCTGCTGTTGTCTACGAGGACATGAACCATGGGTGTGGAACTGTTCATCGTCGCGCTGACCGTGTTCATGCTGATTGCCGGGCTGATTGCCGTCGAGGCGCGCGATCTGCTCAGTTCGGTGATCTGCATCGGGGCGGCTGGATTCGCGCTGAGCGTGATCGACCTGCTCGTCGGGGCGCCGGACCTGGCCATCACGCAGGTGGTCGTTGAGGTCATCGCGCTGGCGATCCTGGTGCGGATGGTCGTGACGCGGCGCGACACGTCGATCGAAGCGCCACGGGATGCGCTGCGGACGGGAGGCGTGTTGCTGGCCGGCGGGGTGCTGCTGGTCGCGGCGTTCCTGGCCGTCGGCGGAGCCGGTCAGGGCGGGCAGGTGCCGCCCTTCGGGCAACCCGTGCTGACCAACGCGGCCGAATCCACCGTGCCGCCCGGCGTCAGCGCCGACTACCTGGCCAAGTCGGCCGAGGAAACCGGGGCGTCCAACAGCGTGATGGGCGTCCTGCTCGACTACCGCGCGTACGACACGCTGGGCGAGGCGACGGTGATCTTCGCGTCGGTCCTCGGCGTCTACGCCATCCTGCGGCACGTCGGGCGCCGAAAGGAAGAAGAGGTGCTCTCATGAAGCACACGGGCATGACGTTGATCGTGCGGAGGACGGCCCGCCTGGTGACCGGCTTCATCGCGGTCTTCGGCATCTACATCGCCGCCACCGGGCACATCAGCCCGGGCGGCGGGTTCGCAGGCGGGGTCATCCTCGCCGCCGCGGCTGTCCTGATCGTACTCGCCTTCGGGCGCGACTTCACCCGGAACATCCTCACCGAACGCCAGTGTCACATCATGGATGCCGCCGGCGCGGGGGCGTTCCTGCTCGTGGCGCTGCTGGGCTACTTCGGCGGGAGCTTCTTCTTCAACTTCATCAACGCCGTAGGCGAAGGCAGCCCCGGCGACCAGGCCGGGAAGCTGCTGTCCGGCGGGACCATCCCCCTGAGCAACCTGGCGATTCTGGTGAAAGTCGGTGCAGGCCTGGCCGGGGCGTTCCTGGCGCTGGCAGCCTACCGGCGCGTTACGACGCCGCAGGCGGAGGAGTGACATGGGCATAGCGATCTACATCCTGGCCTTCGGCGTGCTGCTGATCGGGCTCTACGCCGTGGTCGCCAAGAAGAACATCGTCAAGATCATCGTCGGCGTGCTGATGATCGACTACGCGGTGAACCTGCTGCTGGTGCTGGTGGGCTATCGCCCGGGCCCGACGGGCGCGGGGCAGGCGCCGATCCTGGCGCCGGGCGCATCGGCGGCGGAGATGGCCGGCACGGCCGTTGACCCGCTGCCCCAGGCGATGGTGCTGACCAGCATTGTCATCGGGCTGGGCATCACCGCGCTGATGGCCGCGATGGCGATCCGCTTGTACGAGAAATACGGCACGTTCGACATGAACGACATCCGGAAACTGAGAGGCTAGTTATGGAAGCGCTGGTTCCCTTGCTGGTGGGCCTGCCGCTGGGTGCGGCCTTCGTGATCGTGGCCATGGCGCACGCCAAGCCCCTGGAGAAGCTCACCGCCCCGCTGGCGGTCGCCGCGGTGCTGGCCAATCTCGTTCTGGCCGGCGCTCTGCTGGGCTCCGAGACCATCCGCATCTACGTCGGCGGATGGGGCGTGGCGGGTTCGACGCTCGGCATCGAGATGGTCTGCGACGGGCTCAGCCGCCTGATGCTGATCACGATCAACCTCGTCGCCCTCGTGTCGATCCTCTACGCCGGGGCCTACATGCGCCGCTTCACGAAGGTCTGGCTGTTCGAGTCGCTCTTCCTGCTGATGACGGGCGCGATGAACGGCGTGGTGCTGGCCGGGGACCTGTTCAACCTGTTCGTCTTCCTCGAAATCGCCGCCATCGCGTCCTATGCCCTGGTCGCCTTCGGGTGCGAATCGGAGGAACTCGAAGCCGCCTTCAAGTACCTCGTGCTGGGCACGGTGGGATCGGCGCTGATCCTGCTGGGCGTGACCGTGCTCTACTCGGTAACGGGGCACCTGAACATGGCGATGGTCGCATCGCTGCTGCCGAAGGTGGGTGCGACCGGGCCGGCTGTTCTGCTCGCCGCTGCGGCCCTGATGGGCGGGCTCGCGCTGAAGGCGGCGATGGTTCCGTTCCACGCCTGGCTGCCGGATGCGCACCCGTCGGCGCCGGCGCCGATCTCCGCGATGCTCTCCGGCGTGCTCATCAAGACCTCCGGCGTCTACGCCCTGGCCCGCATCGTCTTCAACGTTCTGGGGCCCAGCACCGAATACGCCGGGATCCTGATCGCCCTCGGCGTGGTCTCGATGGTGATCGGAATGCTGCTGGCGCTGGGACAGTGGGACCTCAAGCGCCTGTTGGCCTACAGCAGCATCTCGCAGGCGGGATACATCGTGTTGGCGCTCGGGGTGGCGGCGAACCTGCTGGCCACCGGCGGCGACCGCACGATCGCCGGCATCTGCCTGCTCGGCGGGCTGTTCCACCTGTTCAACCACGCGGCCTTCAAGAGCCTGCTGTTCCT
>CAZEJA010000008.1:0-6223 GCA_964512215.1 uncultured Planctomycetaceae bacterium | reverse complement strand
TCGGCGGGCTGTTCCACCTGTTCAACCACGCGGCCTTCAAGAGCCTGCTGTTCCTGTCCTCCGGCGCCATCGAGCAGCAGGCGGGCACGCGGTCGCTGCAGGAGATGGGCGGCCTGGCGCGCCAAATGCCCGTGACCAGCTTCTGCTGCCGGGTCGGCGCCCTGAGCATCGCCGGCGTGCCGCCGTTCAACGGGTTCGTCTCCAAGCTGATCATCATCGTCTCGCTGGCGCTGGCGGGGCAGCCCGTCCTGTGTGCGATCGCTGCAGCCGTCGCCGTCGGGACGCTTCTGATGTACATCAAGGTGCAGCGACATGCGCTGGAAGGCCCGCCCGCCGGCGCCGTGACAGGGATCGGCGAGGCGCCGGCGCGGATGTGCCTCGCGTTGGCGATTCTGGCGGTCATCTGCATCCTCGGCGGGTTGGCGCTGATCCCCCTGCGGGAGTACCTCTTCGGTCCGGCGGGAGACGTGCTGCTGGATGCCACCAAAGCCCTCACGAGCACACTGACAACAGGAGTCGGCTCATGAAGTGGATGATGTGCCTGCTATCGGTCTTCGTCCTCTGGGTGCTGTTGTTCTGGGCCGTGGACCCGCCCGTACTGGTTGCCGGGCTGTTCTTCGCGCTGATCATCGGCACCTGCCTGGGGGACGTCTTCCCCGATCGTCTTCACAAGCTCTTCGACCCGAGGCGGTGGCTGTACATGGCCGTCTACCTGCCGTACTTCTTCTGGTACTGCCTGCGGGCGAACCTGGACGTCGCTCTCCGGGTCATCCATCCCGACGTGCCCATCCGCCCGGGCATCGTCAAGGTCCGCACGACCCTGACGCGGGAGATGGCCCTGACGTTCCTGGCCAACAGCATTACGCTCACGCCCGGAACGCTGACCGTGGACATCGACGGGCAGGACCTCTACATCCACTGGATCAACATCGACACCGACGACGCCGAGCGGCGGACCGCCGAAATCTGCGGACGGTTCGAGCCCTTGCTGCGGAGGATCTTCGAATGACCGGCTTTGAAGAGATCGCCCTGTCCCTGCTGCTCGTGGGCTCGGGCATGTGCCTGTTCCGCATCGGGAAGGGCCCCAGCGCCCCGGACCGCACCGTCGCCATCGACATCCTCGGGACGTTGATGGTGGGCTTCTGCTGCATCCTCGCCCTGCAGACGAAGCAGGAATACTACATGAACATCGCCATCGCCTGGGCGCTGATCAGTTTCGTCGGAACGCTGGCGCTGGCGAAGTACCTGGAAGGCAGGCCCTACGATGCTTGAGACTGTCCTGTACTGGATCATCGGAATCGGGCTGGCGTTCGACGTGTTCGGGTGCATCGGGCTCGTCCGCCTGCCGGACGTCTACAACCGCGCCCAGGCGGCGACCAAGTGCGTCACGCTCGGCACGTGCATGATTCTGCTCGGCGTGGCCGGGTTGGCGCTGTCGACCGGCGGCTGGCCCATGGGCATCAAGGCGCTGATCTGCGCGTCGTTCATCCTGCTGACCAGCCCCGTCGCCGCCCACGCCATCTGCCGCGGCGCCTATATCTCCGGCGTGCCCCTCTGGGAAGGCAGCGTCGAGGACGCCTTCGAGCAGCGGGCCGAGGACATCCGCACCGCCCAGCAAGAGGAAGGATTGGTGGATCGTGAGAAAGCCGAAGCTTCGTGAACTGAAGGAGGCCGTCCGGGCCGTCTTCAGCCCGCGGTACACCACGCGGTACCCCTTCGAGCCGCACACGCCGCCCGACGGGTTCCGGGGCAAGGTCGAGTTCCAGTCCGACGACTGCGTCGGGTGCAAGGCCTGCGCCGAGGTCTGCCCGGCGCTGGCGATTACGGTGATCGACGAGACCGATGCGGACCCGCCCATGCGGCGTTTCGTCCAGCGGTCCGACAAGTGCGTCTTCTGCGGGCAGTGCGAGCTGAACTGCACCACCGGCGAGGGCGTGAAGCTGACGAAGATCTATGACCAGTCCACGCTGGACCGGTCCACGCTCGTCGAGGAGATCGAGCACGAGCTGGTGCTGTGCGAGGTCTGCGGCGTGGTGGTGGGCACGCGCAAGCACCTGCGCTGGGTGGCCGAGCGGCTGGGCGCGAAGGCCTACGCGAATCCGACGCTGATCGTCTCGGCCGACGGGAGCATGGCGCTGGCCCGCCGGGACGCGGGGCGCAGCGAGGAGCCCGCGCTGGCGCGGAACGACATGATGCGCATCCTCTGCCCGGCCTGCAGGAGGACCACGGTCGTTCGTGAACTGTGGGGAGAGTGAAGCGATGGGTGTGGCGACCCCGGACAGCCGGCCGGACTCGCGCGACGACGGTCGACCTGCAGATACCGTCGCCTCCGCAACCGAACTTGCCGATGCCCTCGAGTCCATGCTCGCTGCGCCGGTGGCGATCGTATGCATCGGAAACGACCTGTGCGGGGATGACGGCGTGGGCGTGGAAATCGCACACCGCCTGGCCGGGTCCGTGTCGTGGCGGGTCTACAATGTGCAGACCGCGCCCGAGAGCTTCCTCATGAAGATCGTCATGTCCAAGCCTGCCTCCGTGCTCGCCATCGACGCCTTGGACTTCGGTGCCGCGCCCGGCGCCGTGACCGCTACCGACGCCGCTCGCCTCAGTGGGCAGGGGCCCAGCACGCACGGGCCCGCGCCGCTGGCGTTTCTCAAGTCGCTGGCCATGATGCACTCCTGCCGCCGAGCCCTGGTCGGCATTCAGCCGCAGCAGACGGAAGTCGGCCAAGGCCTCAGCGCCCCCGTCGCCGAGGCCGTGGACCTCGTCGTGACCGGACTTCAGCGCCTCAACCGACGCCTCCCGGGCCGCACACCGGCTGCCCCGGTCAACCATGCAGAAAGGGACCGAACATGATCACCTTCAACGCCGCTGAGATTCTTGAAATGGCCCAGGGGATGGAGCGCGACGGGGCCGAATTCTACCGCCAAGCCGCCGCCGGCGCCGCGGGAGCGGGTTCGAGCAAACTGCTCCTCGAGTTGGCCGCCATGGAGGACGACCACGAACAGGTCTTCACCGCGATGGCGGACGAACTCGGTCCGGCCGACACGGGCCAGACCGTCTTCGACCCCGAAGGCGTTGGGGCGATGTACCTGCAGGCCCTCGTGGACGGCACGGTCTTCAAGCCTCCGCAGCGTCCGGCCGAACGCCTGGAGGCGATGACGTCCATCCAGGAAATCCTCACTACCGCGATTGAGTTGGAAAAGGAATCCATCCTCTTCTACATGGGCATGAAGGCCGCCGGACCGGCGGGGTCCACGCAGGAGGCCATCGAGAAGATCATCGCCGAAGAGATGGGTCACGTCAGCACACTGCAGGAAGCGCTGAAGGAGCAGGACTGACCGCATTCGTGCCGCGTGGAACGCTCCCTCTCGGACACTGTCAGTGAAACACCTGAATACCATGTCAGGAGAACTCGTAATCCCTTTGTTTGTTGTGGGTTACGGTGTTCTTTTTGCCTTGTTTTCCCGGTTTTTCCTTTTCAGGCCCGGAATTCCCGCCTACCGTATGTATGAGAATTTCTTATGGACATGACGTTGGATTCAACGGAAGTCGGGGTCGTGTATGTGATGAGGGGTTTGTATGTCGGATGAGCGGATTAGTGTATTCTTGGCCGACGACCACCAGATGGTGCGCGAGTGTCTTGCAGCCATGCTGTCTCGGGAGGGCGATATCCAGGTCGTCGGCGAGTGCGGCAACGGACTGACCGCTCTGGAGCAGATCCAGCAGGTCCAGCCCGACGTAGCCGTCCTGGACATCCGGATGCCCGGGCTGAACGGCATCGACTTGTGTCGGGAACTGAAGCGGAAGGTCAAGCGGACCAGCCTGCTGCTGCTGACGATGTACGACGACGTGGAATTCATCGCCCGGGCTCTCCGCAGCGGCGCCACGGGGTATCTCATGAAGGAAGCCGGCAGCGCGTGCCTCGTCCAGGCGATCCGGACGGTGGCTCGCGGGGAGTTGTACCTCGGACCGGGCATCCCGCAGGGGGTTCTGGACCGGATCAACTCCGGTGACGGCGACCTCTATGAACGTCTCAGCACGCGCGAGAGGCAGGTCCTCCAGCTCATCGCCGAGGGCAACACCAACCGCAAGGTGGCCGAGGCGCTCGGACTGTCGGTCAAGACCATCGACACCCACCGCATGCGGATTATGAAGAAGCTCGACATCCACGACCAGGTCACGCTCGTCAAGTTCGCCGTCCGCAAAGGACTCGTCGAGTAACGCTCGTCTCGGATTGCGGGCCGGCCTGCCGCCGTGCTCTACGGCGTCGCTTTCTCGACCGCGGCCAGCACCTTGTCGAGCGCTTCCTTCTTCTTGGTGTCGTCCAGCTTCTCCCAGGCGGCCGGGCAGCCGGCGCAGCAGAAGCCCACCCTCTTGCCCTCGAATTCCACGATCAGGTTGGCCGGCACATTGGCTGGGTCGACCTTCCCGCCCATGATCGGACAGCGGTCGTTCACGACGGCCCCCGCCGCAGTCCCGCCTCCGCCCGCCTCTTCCTTGCATCCGGGCACGAACGCCACCGCCACCGCAAGCAGGCAGACGACCAGCAACCCCGCTACGCATACTCGATTCTTCATTTTGGATTCCTTCCTGTCTGGGGATCGGCGCGTGCAGCGCCTCGATGGGTCCAAGTACTCTACATTATACCCATGCGGTCGGCAATGAACCGCCAATGCCAAGCCGGGCATTTGTGCTGGCAGGACTGGAAGGGGGCTCCTATGATTACGTTGGAGCAACGACGAGCAGCCGGTTCCATCCACGCGAGGCGCCTATGATCCGCGGCCTTACAGCTTCCCTGATCGTTTCTGCGCTGGTTCTCTCCGGCTGTTGGGGCGCGCCAAGCGGCCCGTCCGCGTCGACCCGGGCACGTCACCTGCGGGCGAGGCCGGCGGCCGATGCGCCCCAGCCCGACGCGCCGCCGGACCTGCCCGCCGAGCCGGCGCTGTCGGATTACCTCGCCCGGGCGGCGCTGAGCAATCCGGGCCTGGCCGCGGCGTTCAACCGGTGGAAGGCCGCCCTCGAGCAGGTCCCCCAGGCCCGCTCGCTGCCCGATCCGACGTTCACGTACGCCTACTACATCCGCGAAGTCGAGACCCGCGTCGGTCCGCAGCGGAACAGCCTGCAGATCGCCCAGACGTTCCCGTGGTTCGGGAAGCTCGCGCTGCGGGGCGGAGCAGCCTGGCAGGCGGCCGAGGCGGAACGCCAGAACTACGAGGCCCGGAAGCTCACCGTCTTCCGCGAGGTCAAGGACGCGTACTACGAGTACTACTACCTGGGGCGGGCGGTGGCCGTCGCGACCGAGAATGTTCGCCTGCTGCGCCATCTGGAGAACGTGGTCCGCGCGAAGTACCGCGCCGGGGGCGCGGGGCACCCGGACCTGATTCGCCTGCAGGTGGAGTTGGGCAAGCTGGAAGACCGTCTCCGGAGCCTGAAGGCGATGCGTTCACCCGTACTGGCCGCCCTGGCGGCCGCGACGAATCTGCCCGCCGATCGTGAGCTGCCCTGGCCCGCCCGGATCGAGCCGGCCTCGCTCCAGGCAGACGACGCGGCGCTGGCGGCCTGGGCGATCGAGAACAACCCGAAGCTCCGGGCGCGGAACGCCGAGATCGCCCGGCGGAAGAAACAGATCGCCCTCGCTCGCAAGGAGTACTTCCCCGACGTGACGTTCGGCCTGACATGGATCGACACGGACGATCGCGTAGGCACGCCGCGCCCGAGCGACAGCGGCGAGGATCCGCTGATCGCGATGGTCACCGTGAACCTGCCGATCTGGTGGGACAAGATCAGCGCGGGCGTCCGGGAGGCGAAGTTCCGCCACATCGCCGCCGTCACGCAACGGGCCGACGAAGCCAACCGCCTCGTCGCGGCGGTGAAGGGGGCGGCCTACCATTGTCGCGACGCCCAGGCGAAGCTCGCCCTCAACCGGCGCGTCCAGATCCCCAAGGCCGAGGAATCGCTCAAGGTCACGGAAGCGGCGTTCCGCTCGGGCAAGGCGGACTTCGGCGACCTGATCGACGCCCAGCGCGTGCGGCTGGAATTCCAACTTACCCGCGAACGGGCCCTGGCCGACCGGGCGAAGCGCCTGGCCGAGCTGGAAATGCTCGTCGGGCGCGACCTGGGGCAGTCTGGGAAGTAAGCCGGTCCGGGTTTGGGACCGGCCTTTTCGGTTCCGTCGAATTCACGCGGGCATGCGGCCGTTCATTCGACAGTCGGCAATCGC
>CAZEJA010000007.1:0-19367 GCA_964512215.1 uncultured Planctomycetaceae bacterium | reverse complement strand
CCGCGTACATATTTTCCCACCCGTCGGGCGTGAGGATCGGGTCAAGGCGGAGGCGCGTCTCGAAGCCCATGTGCTCGGCTTCTCGGCACGCGCGCAGCCGCTCCGATATCGGCGGGCTGATACGTTCCCGCGTGTCCGGGTACTTACCTTCCCACAGGTCCGCGATAGGCTCGGGGTTCACGGAGAACGTGACGGCTACGGGCGCGCCGCTGGATGAGAGGTCTTCCAGATAGTGCACGTTCGTGGACTTCGTCAGCAGAATCAGATGACAGCCCTTGGGGTTGCTTTCCGGATCGGCGAATCGGGGAATGAGTTCGCGGGCGTGTCCAGTCAGCCCTTCGTAGAGCAAGCTGTCGCTGCGATCGATGCCCAGACCCAGCGTGTGGTTCTTCTTCCGCTCGGGCGAGCAAAGCCACCTATCCACGCCGCGCCAGAGGAAGTCCAGATTGTCGTAGACGACCGGGCGCATTGGGTCTCGCATGGCGCGAAACGTCAGCATCAGGAAACATGCCCGACACCCGAACCCGCACGGCCCGCTCCCGATCGCCAAGTCCCACCAGAGCGGAGGGCAGAATGTGTCCTTGTCCCCATGCCACGAGTACGTCAACGGGTTCGTCTTCCGCGCCGTCCGGTACACGAACGCATCGCGCGGCAGCCCCGTCATGCTCGCCGGAACCAACTCCTTGCGCCACGTTCCGTCCGTTGCCCTCTGCGCAACGTACGACCGCCGCATGTGCGCAGCAATGGCTGCGTACGACCGTCTTGAAATGATCTTGCTTTCAGGCAACCCTATGCTCCCGTCCCTAACAGTATACGAACCCGTCGCTGCGGCAGACAGCGGATTCTCGCCCGCGGCTCAATACCCGCTACTCGCATCGGTTCGTTACGGTAATCTGCTTGAACAAAAGATGTTACAGCGGATACCCGCCGCATCAACAGGTCGGACCGTCTTGTTTTTCCCTTGCGCACCGCCGCGGCGGGATGGCCGCGGCCCGCCTAGCGCTGGAGGGTGTAGAGCCACCAGCGGTTTTGGCCGCGGCGGGCGTGGCGGAGGCAGTAGAGGGTGAGGGTTGCCCCGTCCGTGGTGCGGACGGTCCACCAGTGGCGGCGGAGGTAACGCTCCCCGCCGGGGCGGCCGCCTTCGGGGGTGCTGGTCTTCCATTTGCGCAGGACGTTCTCGACAGTGTACGTCTGATCGCGCCAGGTGAAGGCCGCCGGCAGGGCGGGCTCGCCGCGGGCGGCGGCGGCAGCATCGCCCGATCCGCGCAGCGGCGTGAGCGGCTCGGAGATGAACTCCTCGTTGACGGATGGGTCGGGCATGAGGTCAGTATCGCCGCCCGCGCGTGTCGACGCAACGGGCGCTACCGACGCATCGTCGCTTCTGGTATCTTCTCGGGCGGTGCTCGCGATGAACGAACTGGCCAGAACGGAATCCAACCTGCCCGAACCGTTCGATTTGCCCGGGCGATGCAGCTACTGCGGCGCGCCCCTGCAGGCGAACTTCTACTTCTGCCTCGCCTGCGCGACCCCCTACAAGAGCATCGAGTCGGTCCTGCCCGACATCCGCCCCGCGCCTCCGACCGAGGGGGAGTTGATCCTCAAGAAAGCTCCCCACGTCTGGCCGCTGTTCTGGACCTTCCTCGGCGTCGTCGTCGGATCGGCCGTCCTGTGCTTCACGCTGATGGGCCCGGAGCAACTCGTCCTGACGATGATCGTCCAGACGGTCGCGCTGTTCGTGACGACCTGTATCTTCGCGGCCTACCACTGGCCGTCGCTGGCGGTGCAGTTCAGGCAATTCGGTTTCCACCGCCCGGCCGCCCTGATCGGGCTGCTGGCGCTCGTGCCGCTGCTGGCGGTCAATTACTACTATCACGGGTGGCTCATCGGCATGATGGAGATCGACGAGCCCTCCATCGCCGAACGGTTCCTGGACGCCGGGCTGGGGCCGATGGGGCAGGTCTTCCTGATCTGCATCTGCCCGGCCGTGCTGGAGGAGATCGCCTTCCGCGGGCTCGTGCAGCACTGGCTGCAGGTGGCGATCGCCCCGATGCGGGCGCTGATCCTGGCGTCGTTCCTGTTCACGGCGATGCACTTCTCGGTCGTCAGCGCGCCGTACCTGTTCGCGGTGGGCATGCTGCTGGGATGGGTGAAACTCAAGACGGGCAGCCTGTATCCCAGCATGCTCATTCACCTGCTCCACAACTGGGTTGTGCTTGTGTTCTTCTGGACCTGATGCTAGGGTTCCCCCTGCAGGCGGCACGCTGAGAATTCAAGGAGATCTGTTCGAGGGGCGCTGAGCCATGTGGGAGATACAACTCATTGTCGGAGTGGTGTGCGGAATCATCGCCGCTTTGATCGCTTCGAGCAAAGGGCGCAATGTGGTGGGGTGGTTTTTCGTGGGGTTCTTCATTGGTCTGATCGGTGTCATCATCATTGCCTGCCTGTCGAACCTCAAGCAGCAGCGCGCCAAGGAACAGAGTTCGGCGCGGGAGCGCCACCGCCTGCGCGAGCAGTTACGCCAGGAGAGGCTCAAGAACGAAGCGTTCCGGCGCCATTCGGCGGGTCGGCTGGACGCCCACGACGGCGCCCTGAACATGGACACGCGTTCGCAGACGGCCCTGCCGGCCAACGAAAGCGCCCTGCGGCAACTCGCGGGCGCCGTCGATCCGGTGCTGCCGCCCGAAGCGCCGCCGGTTTCAGCCCCGCCGCCCCCGCCGTCGTCGGGAATGCAATGGTACTACGAGAACGCCGGCCAGGCGGTGGGGCCCGTCTCCGAACTCGCCATCCGGGGGCTGCTGAACAACAGGACCATCACCCCGGATACGCTGGTGTGGGCGGAGAACTTCGTCGACTGGAAGCCGGTCCGTGAGATTCCGACCTTTCGGCCCCCGGAGAACCCATGACCGACAAGACCGAAGGCACGATCGTTCTCGACGGGCTGCTGGAAGGGAACCTTCCCGCGGCCCACGACGGCGCGGACGCGATGCGCGCGTGGATCCGATCCGTCCACACGATGGGCCTGCTGTTCAGCCTCGAGGTGGACGGCGACCGGTTCAGCCTGCTGGCCGACCCCCGGGCCGTCTCGGTCGATCGCCTCAGCACGGAACCCCACGAACGGATCGCCGCCGTTCTCGATGAGCTGCTGGAGAACTTCTCGCCCGACGAGCGCCGCGGACTGCTCTCGACGCTTCGCAGCATGGAGTACCGCCCCGGCGTGGAGGTGCAGACGGTCTACGCGATCGGGGCGGACGGGGCGATCGATCCCCGCACGCGGTCCGTCGACGCCAAGACCGTCAAACCGCCCGAACCGATGTCCCCGCGGGAACGGGTGAAGCTGGCGCTGATGGGCCTCGGCGTCGCGGCCGTGCTGTTCGGCATCTCCGCGATCTTCGTGGACTACGGGAGCCTGTTCGATACCGTCGTCGACCGCATCATGCCCTTCGACGCCGATTCGGTGGCCGTCGAGACGGGCTCATTCGGCGAGTACTTCACCGTCGACAAGCAGCAAGCCAAGCGCGGGGGAAAGGTGCTGATCCTGACGCTCAAGCGTGGCAAGGCCTTCCCGGTCGACGACGCAGCCCTGCAGAAATTGCAGGACGCCGCGGGCGAATCGGTGTCCGCCCGCATGACGCTCGACGCACTGGCCCGCGGGTACGTTCGCTGCGAGTGCTTCGACAAGAAGGGCAAGTTCCTCACCTTCACCATGCAGCGGATCTCCGCCCTGCGCGAGAAGGAAACGGTCGAGTTGATCCTGCCCCTGCCCGTCACGCCTCGCCCGACGCGCGTGGTGATCACCTACTGACCCGCAGCGAGCGGGGGGCGTAGCTGCCCGGGAGGTCTGACATGAGCATGTCCGCCGAACGCGATCTGAGAAACGCCCTGCTGGTCGTTCTCGCCGACGGGACCGTCGACGAGACGGAGAAGCAGTTTATCAGCGAGTTGAAGCAGCGCCTGGGCGTTCGAGATGCCGAGTACCGCGAGATCGTGGCGTCGGTTCGCGACAAGTCCGGCTCGTTCTCCCTGCCCCGGTCTTCCACCGAAGCCGCCGCGGCGATCCGCCTGCTCGTCGAGGCCGCAGCCGCCGACCGGACCGTCGCCGACGCCGAGCGCCAGTTGCTCTACCGCCTCGCCCGCCACGTCGGGCTCGCCGAGACGGACGTTGACGGCATGTTCGACCGCCTCAACGCGGCCGAACAGGACCGAGAGGACCAGGTGACGGAGCTGCTGGAAGCGATCTACGCGGACTTCGCCGAATGGGACCTCGCCACGCGTCAGGCGAAGCTGGCTGAGACCGACGCGTTCGGTCGGGCCGCCGCGGGCCCGCTGCTGCGACTGCTGGAAAGCTACCGCCACCCCGACGGCATGACCGATGCGCTCGAACTCAAGACCCTCGCCGCCGAGCAGATCGGGCGGACCGGCGACGTGCGGGCGGTCTACTACCTCGCCCAGCAGGTCAACCTCGGCGACGGGGAGGACGACATGACGTGCACCGCGCTGCGGTCCGCCGCCGCCGAGGCCATCGGACGCATCGTGGGCGAGTCCTTCTCCCGCGACCAGTCCGGCATCGACGCCGCCCGACAATGGTGGGACGACGAGGGACGAAAACGCTTCAACCGCCTGGCAATCTGACAAGCCGATCCGGTACAGCGGGGACAGATTGCCGCGCTCGCAGGATGCGTCGTAGCCTTGACTTACGTTGACTCCCGCGATAGGCTTGTGGGGCTCAAGGTACGCTCTTTTCCGCGGGAGGCCCTCATGGGCTGTTGCGGTCTGACAGGATACGGTCGGCGGGAGATCCTCGGCGCCACGGCGGCGACGATTCTGCTGTGCGCGGGCATCGCGGCGGCGGCGTGCTGGCTGTCGCCGTGGGCGTGGTTGGCCCAGATGCTGCCGGCGGCGGTGTACGCGTGGGCGTTGGCGTTCTTTCGCGACCCGGAACGGACCCCGCCGGACGGCGAGCACCTGCTGGTCTCCCCCGCGGACGGGCGGGTGGCGGACATCACGCAGATCGGGCCGGACAGTCCGCTCGCCATGAACGGCGTGAAGGTGGGCGTGTTCATGAACGTCTTCAACGTGCACGTCAACCGCATTCCCGCGGGCGGCACGGTCGAGCGGGTGGCGCACACGCCCGGGGCGTTCCTGGACGTGCGCGACCCGCTGGCGAGCGAGCGGAACGAGTCGACCACGATCACGCTGACGCACGAGCGGGGCGGGGCGGCCTATCCGATCGTCTTCCGCCAGATCGCCGGGCTGGTCGCGCGGCGGATCGTTACCGATCTGACCGAAGGACAGTCCGTGTCTCGGGGCGAGAGAATGGGTATGATCAAGTTCGGGTCGCGGCTGGAACTGTTCGTGCCGGCCGAGCTGGTGGGCGAGGTCCCTGTCGAGATCGGCGACTTCGTGCGTGCGGGCGAGACCGTGCTGATCGCCGGGCCCGAGGGATAGGACGATGAGCCAAACACCGACAACCGACGACGATATGCCCAGCAACGACGAATGGCTGGAAGAGCCGCGCCGCGCGTCGGACGACGGCGATCGCGACCGGACCGTTCGCGGGCGGGCGCGGCGGCGGATTCTGCAGTCAACCGCTGTCCTGCCGGCGCTGGTGACCGTTCTGAACGGGCTGGCGGGCTTCGCGGCCATCCACTTCGCCACGAAGGACGCTCTGGGCTCGCCCGAGGCGCTGAGCAATATCCGTTTCGCGGCGTGGCTGATCTTCGCGTCGATGGTCTTCGACATGCTGGACGGGCGCCTCGCGCGGATGACGCGACGCACGAGCGACTTCGGCGGGCAGTTGGACAGCCTCTGCGACATGATCAGCTTCGGGGCGGCCCCGGCGATTCTCATGCTGCGGACCGTGGTGATGGCGCTGCGAGGGGGGATCCTGGGCGCCATCGAGCCCACGCTCGCGCTGGAACGCGTCGTCTGGTGCATCGCGGGCGCCTACGTCGCGTGCACCGCCCTGCGCCTGGCGCGGTTCAACGTCGAGAACGAGCCCGACGAGTCCGCCCACATGGACTTCCACGGGCTGCCCTCCCCGGGTGCCGCGGCGGCCGTCGCGGCGGTCGTGCTGCTGTTCCACCACCTGCGTTACATTGACCGCGGTCGTCTCGGAAGCCCGTGGCTGAAGGGCTGGCTGGCCGGCGACTGGGCGTCGACGGCCGTCGGAATCGCCCTGCCCGTCATCACCCTCACCGCGGCGCTGCTGATGGTCAGCAACTTCCGATACATCCACGTCGTCAATCACTACATCCGAGGCCGCCGCCCGTTCAGCTACCTCGTCAAGCTCGTGGTCCTGCTGATGATCACGCTCCTCGAACCGTTCGTCGTCGCCGCGATGGTCACCACCGGCTACGCCCTGTCAGGCCCGATCGCATCCCTCCTGCATCGCGACCGCCACGACGACGAGGCCGGGCCAATCTAGCACGCAGATCGGGCTGATCTGTCCGACATGCGCACTCGTGTTCTTGTGCTTCACGCGTCCCCCTGATAGCATGAAGGAAGCATGAAGCTTGACCGTTCCAAGTTGTCGATCGTGGATCTTCACGACGATTCATCCGACCGGGAATTCTGGCGCACGCGCACCCCGCTCGAGCGACTCCGCGCCGTTCAGATCTATCGACAGGTTGCCTATGGCAGAGCAAACGCTTCCGGACGACTTCAAAGAGTTCTTGAAGTTGCTGAACGAGAACGACGTTGAGTATCTCCTCATCGGCGGCTACGCCGTGGGCTTTCACGGCTACCCACGCGCCACCGCGGATATGGACATCTGGGTCCGCATCTCTCCGGACAACGCAGCCAGGCTCGTCGACGTGTTCTCCCGGTTCGGGATGAGCGATCCCGATCTCTCTGCCGATCTCTTTCAGGAACGGGGCAAGATCATCCGCATGGGCGTGCCTCCCGTGCGCATCGAGGTGCTGACCGAAATTGACGGGGTCACGTTTGAGGAATGCTACGCGGATCGCTTGGCCGTCGAGATCGACGATCAACTCGTTCATCTCATCTCGCGAGACCATCTCCGCAAGAACAAACGGGCCGCCGGAAGACACAAGGATCTCGACGACGTCGAGCACCTCCCCGAGTGAGAGCGACGGAGACGGATCGGATCGCCCTAAGGAGTGCCTGTGTGTACGAATACGGTGGTGTGGATGGTGGCGGTGATCTGCGGTGTTGCAGCGGCGGCAAGCGGCGCGGCGCCGGTGAAGGGCGATCCGCTGAGCGAGGCGGCGATCGAGCGGCGGATTCGGCAGCATCGCACGGCCGAGGTGACGCTGACGGTGACGGAGGGCGGCAAGCCTCTCGCCAACGCGGCGGTGACGGTGGGGATGACGAGGCACCGATTCCTGTTCGGCTGCAACATCTTCCCGCTCGTGGGAGGCTATGACAACAAGCTCTACGATCCGTACCGCAAACACTTCGCCGGGCTGCTGAACTTCGCGACGTTGCCGTTCTACTGGGGATCCTATGAACGATGGGAGGGCAAGACGTGGCAGACGGCTGTGATGCGCGTCGCGAAATGGTGCGGTCAGAACGGCATCCGCACGAAGGGGCATCCGCTGGCGTGGACGATTGAGCCCCGCTGGCTGCGGAGCAAGGACGCCGCCGTCGCCGACCGCCTGCTTACCGAGCGGATCGTCCGGGAGGTCAAGGCGTTCAAGGGCGTCACGGACACCTGGGATGTGATCAACGAGGTCGTCGTCGGACCCACACAGGCGAAGCAGCGCAGCGCCACCGCGATTCTCCGGCGCTACGAGCGAGATAGTCGAGTGAAGGTGGTCCGGGATGTCTTCGCCGTCGCCCGGCGGACGAATCCGGATGCAACACTGATTCTGAATGACTTCGACACGTCGCCCCGGTTCGAGAAGCTGATCGCGGATGTCCTGAAGGCCGGCGTATCGGTCGACGTGATCGGCCTCCAGTCGCACATGCACGGACGCTACTGGGGGGCGAAGCGGACGTGGGACGTCTGCCAGCGGTTCGCGAAGTTCGGCAAGCCCCTGCACTTCACGGAACTGACGATCATCTCGGGGCCGAGGCGGGGATACCAGGGCGACCGCCGGGCGAAAGACTGGAATACCACCCCCGAGGGCGAGAAGCTTCAGGCTGTGCAGGTGCGGGAGTTCTATCGCATCCTGTTCTCGCACCCCGCCGTCGAGGCGATCACGTGGTGGGACTTCACCGACCTCAAAGCGTGGCAGGGCGCCCCGGCCGGGCTGATCCGCAAGGACATGTCCCCCAAGCCCGCCTACGACGAGCTGATGAAGCTCATCAAACAAGACTGGTGGACCGCCCCCCAAACCCTCAAGACCGACGCGCAGGGCAAGGTCACCTTCCGAGGCTTCCTCGGCGACTACCAAGTCAAAGCCAACACCCGCACCGCCACCTTCACACTCCACAAGCCAGGGACCGCCCACGAACACGCCGCACTCCGGTAACCGGAGACCTAAGGACAATATGCGATGATGAGATATGACATGAGCTTCATTCCGGCGAGTTGTCGAACGCGCGTCGTGCTGGCGGTCTGCCTGTGGGCGTGTCTGGCCGGGTGCGTTCGGGCGGAGCAGGAGGGCGCGGTTGTGATGACGGTCGACCTGGCGGACCGGCGGCAGGTGATTGAGGGGTTCGGCGGGTCGATTGCCGCCTGGGGGACGAAGGCGGATGATGTCGCGCTTACCCATGCGCTGGATGGGCTGGGGACGACGTTTGTGCGACTTCAGGGTGAGGGACCGGGGCGGATGGAGGAATGTCCCGACATATGGAAGCGCATGCTACGGATCCGGCCGGGGGTCAAGATCTTCGTGGCCTTCTGGCGCCCGCAATCCGACGCGAAGCCCGAGAAGGAATACTGGACGCGGACGGTCACCGACAAGCAGGGCAACGAGCACGTTCACATCCGCGACGAGCGACTAGACGAGTGGGCCGACGAGATCGTCGCGCGGATCAGGCGATTCCGGGTGGACTACCGCCTGCCGGTCGTGGCGGTCAGCCCGCAGAACGAAGCCAACTGGCGGCAGTTCTGCGAATGGTCGCCGGAGGCGCTGACGGCCTTCATCAAGGACAAGCTCGCGCCGCGCATGAAGAAGGCCGGCCTGGGGGACCTCGACATCGTCGCGCCGGAATATGCCTATCTCTCGATGAACGCCTGGTCGGCCAACAAGTATCACGCGGTCAACATGCTCACCGAGGTCGACATCATCGGGTATCACATCTACGACATCATTCACGAGAAGGGCGTCAAGCAGACGGGCATCGACAAGCTGTTCGAGCATCAGCGGGCGATGGGCGCCTACCTTCGCAAGCACTTCGGGCCGCCGGACAAACGGCGCGGCGGCAAGCGGGTCTGGATGACCGAGACCAGCGGCGCGTGGCGCGACCGGATGGGCTGGTCGGAGGACATGGACGAGCACGACCGCGCCATCGTGGCCGCCCAGTACATCCACGCCGTCCTCGTCGACGCCGAGGCCAACGCCTTCTTCTGGTGGGGCCTGGTCTACCAGGACATGCCCCCCGGGGACCCGGACGAACGCACGCTTCAGAAGCACCGCGATGAGGGTCTGGTGCTGGTGCGTCGGGGGAGGATCAACGGCCAACAGCCGTTCCGCGAGTGCACGAGGAAGTATTACACGTTCAAGCAGTTCTCCCGCTTCGTCCGTCCCGGCGCCGTCCGCGTTGGCGTTCGCGGTGGCGGGGCTCTGCAGGCGTCGGCCTTCCTCAGCAAAGACGGCAAGAGCGTCACCGTCGTCGCGATCAACGGCGGCAAGGAGGCGCGTACGGTTGACGTCCAGGCCGTCGCCGGCAAGAAAGCGTGCGCCCTGCGTCTGACCGCGGCGTACCGCACGGATCGCTCGCTCCAATGCGCCCCCGTGAAGTCGCCCCGCTCCCTATCCCCCGAGAGCGTCACCACGATGGTCTTCCAGCTTTCGGACACGGTCGGGAAGTAAGCTGGGCGGTGTTCCACAAAAAGGGGACAGTCCCAGACGACGGGACAGTCCCCATTTTGCTCCCCTTCCCCTCTTCCCTCTGCGCCCTCTGCGTCTCTGCGGCCCACCGCAGGTCTACTTGCGGATGACGTCCCGCAGGTGCAATTCGGCGTTGACGCGGCCGCGGTAGCGGTTGAGGACGGGCTCGGCGACGACGTCGATGCGGTTGATGCCCACGAGGTAGTCGGCCAGGTCGCCCATGCCGAAGCCGACCGCCCGCATGGTCACGCCGCTGCCCCCGAGCATGAGCCCGGCGGTCGTGCCCGTGCGTCCCATGCGCCGCGGGGCGGTGACCACCTCGCAGTCGCGGATGGCTACCAGCGGACGGGGGTTGCCCTGCCCGAACGGCGCCATTCGTTCGAGGTGCTCGACGGCCTTGAAGCTCAGAGCGGCCAGCGAGGTCTCGGCGTCGACGTGCAGCGTGGGCGTGAGTTGGTCTTTGGTGATGTGCTTGTTGGCGTAGGCGACGAACGCGGCCGCGAAGTCGTCGATCTTGTCGCCCGCCGCGCGGAGCCCGCCGGCCATCGCGTGCCCGCCGAAGCTCTGCAGGTGCTCGGCGCAGGCGGCCAGGGCGTCGCGCATGTGGAAGCCGCGGATGCTCCGCCCGGATCCCTGCCCGCATCCATCGCCGTTGATGGCGATGAGGATGGCCGGGCGGGAGAACCGCCCCACGAGGCGCGACGCGACGATGCCGATCACCCCGCCATGCCACTCGCCCGAGGCCAGCACGATCGCCCGGTGGTCGGAGTCGGCGAGCTTGCCCTCCTCGACCATCTTGACGGCCTGCTCGGTGATGCCCCGCTCGACGCGCTGGCGCTTGGCGTTCTGCTTGGCGAGGTAATCGGCGATCTCGCGGCTGCGCTCGAGCGAGGCGCCGGTCAGCAATTCGACGGCCAGTCGGGCGTGGCCCATGCGGCCGCAGGCGTTCAGTCGCGGCGCGAGCACGAAGCCCACGTGATAGGCGTCGAGCTTCTCGCCCGTCAGGGAGGCCGACTCGATCAGCGCACGGATGCCGACGTGGTCGGTCGCGGGCAGACCCCGCAGGCCGAACACGGCCAGCACGCGATTCTCGCCCACGAGGGGCACGACGTCGGCGATGGTCCCCAGAGCGGCCAGGCAGGTCGCGTCGAGCAGGAACTTCTTCATCGGCGGGTCGACGCGGTGGTTGCCGCAGATTTCCTTCGCGACCTGCCAGGCGAGCTTGAACGCTACACCCGCGCCGGCGAGATTCGGGTTCGCGTATGTGCTGCCCGGCAGCGACGGGTGCACGATGGCCACGGCGGGGGGAAGCTGCTCGCCCGGCGTGTGGTGGTCGGTGACGATCACGTCGACGCCCGCGTCGGCAGCCTCGGCGACCGGGCCGGCGGCGGAGATACCGCAGTCGACGGTGATCATCAGCTTCACGCCGTCGGCGATCATGGTGCGGACGGCCTCGACGTTGACGCCGTATCCCTCCTCGAGGCGGTGCGGGACGTAGAAGTCGCACTCGGCGCCGACCATCCGCAGCAGCGAATGGAGGATCGTCACCCCTGTGATGCCGTCCACGTCGTAGTCGCCGTAGAGGAGGATCTTCTCCTTGTCGGCGACGGCGCGGGCGACGCGCCGGGCGGCCTCGACGGCGCCGTCGAGCGATTCGGGCGGATGCAGGTCGGCGAGCTTCGGGTTCAGGAAGGCGCCGGCGGCGGAGGGGTCGTCGAGCCCGCGGTTGTGCAGCATCTGCGCGACGAGGGGCGAGGTGTGGAGTTGCCGCGCGAGATCGTCGGCCCCGCTATACGACGGGGCGATCTCCCACCGGCGGGATGTCGGCCTCCATGCGCGCGCCATGGTCTGTCCTTGCTGGGGGCAGTATACCCGGTGCGAGGGCAGACGCGAAACAGCAAGCCGTTACGCCTTGGGCACGCGGCGGGTGACTTTGACGGTCTTGCCCGTGCGGGCCGCTTCGTAGAGGGCGTCCATCAGGTCCGCCAGCAGGATGCCCAGGCGCCCGGGGCAGCGCGGAGCAGCCTTCCCGAGGATGACATCCGCGAAGTTGCGGGCGGGCGTAACCGTCGGGACGTTCCAGCGTTTCGGCACGGCTGTGATGGGATCCTCGCCGGGGCGGATGACCTGGAAATCCCCGCCGTGCGGGCTGATCTGCATGAAGGCATTCTCGCCCTGCACGGTGAGCAGGCTCTGGAACGGCGCGCAGTTGCCGCCGCTGGTGATCGTGCCCAGGCAGCCGTTGGCGAAGCGGATGCCGCCGACGGCGTTGATGTCCACCTTCCTCCCGTGCTTGTCGATCATGCAGGTCACCTCGCGCACGGGCGAGTCGACCAGGAACATCATCGCGCTGAGCACGTGGGCGGTGCTGTCGTAGAGCTGCCCGCCGCCGGACAGTCGCGGCACCTGGCGCCACTTGCCCGTCGTGCCCTTCATCCAGTTCTGGGCCATCAGCCCGGCGATCATCTGCAGCGGGCCCATCGTGCCGTCGGTGACCAGCTTGCGGGCGTAGGCGAACGTGTCCGTGTGCGTGCCCTGGATCGCGATCTGCAGGGCGCGCTTCCTGCGCTTGGCGTGGGCGACGAGCGTGCGTGCGTCGTCGGCGCTGGTGACCATGGGTTTTTCGATCATCGCGTGTGCCCCGGCCGAGATCGCGTCGTAGGCGTGGCGGAAGTGCAGCGTGTGGGGCGTCGAGACGATCACCGCGTCGGGGGCGACCGCCTTGAGCATGTCCGTGTGCTTCTTGAAGACCGGCGGCGTCTCACCGCCCAACGTCTCCAGGAAGCGGTCGACGTGGTCGGCGACGGGCTCGACGAGGGCGACGACCTCGAACTCCGGCACGTGATCGTGGATCGCCTTGATGTGGCTGCGGACGAATCCGCCGCACCCGATGATCGCCAGACGAATGCGCTTGCGCTTCCGGGCCATGACGCTCTCCTTGGACGGTCGAGATGGGGAAAGGATTTCGGGCAGCTTTACCGCAGCGGCGCTGCGGTGTCAAGCAAGGGTCTCTGCGCCCGGCGTCGCGCGGCTTGCGGTTTCGCGTCTGCCTCTCAGTGCGCGATCCATCCGCCGTCGACCGCGAGGGCGGAACCGGTGACGTAGCTCGACGCGGGCGATGCGAGGAAGACCACCGACGAGCGGATTTCGCGCATCTCGCCCCAGCGTTTCATGGGCACGTTGGCGAGCAGGGCGGCGGTCGCTTCGGGATCGTCGCGGATGGGCTGGTTGATCTCGGTGGCGAAGGGCCCGGGACAGAGGCAGTTGACGGTGACGCCCGCCCCGGCCAGCTCCAGCGCGAGCGTCCGGGTCAGTTGCAGCACGGCGCCTTTGGAGGCGGTGTAGCTGACGCGTTCGGTGAGCCCGACGACGCTGAGGGCGGACCCGACGTTGATGATCCGTCCGAACCCCGCTGCCGTCATGGGCCCGACGACGGCGCGGCAGGCGTACATGACGCCCGTGACGTTGACGTCCTGAATGCGCTGCCAGTCCTCGTCGGCGATCTCGGCGATCGGGGCGCGGACGTTGATGCCCGCGTTGTTGACGAGGATGTCAATGCGCCCGAAGGTTTCCATCGCTGTCGCGACGAAGGCCTCGACGCTCGCGCGGTCGGCGACGTCGAGGCGGCAGGGCACGACCCGCCGCGAGGTGTCGGCTGCGATGGCCTCCGCGGCGGCGCGAATGTCGTCTTCCGTCCGCGCGCCGAGCACGAGGTCCGCCCCCGCTTCGGCCAGCGCGACGGCCATCTCCCTGCCCAGCCCCCGCGACGCCCCGGTCACCAGGGCGACGCGCCCGGTCAGGTCAAACAGGTCGCTCATCCTGCGACTCCTTCGTGAGAGGAACTTGCGGTGACAGTGTACGACGTCCGGGAGGGGACATCACGCCATCTTGGGCGTTTCGGCGGGCTTCTGCTTGCGGAGGGAGAGCTTGTGGACGGCGTTGTATTGCAGGGCGAAGCCCACCACGGCGGGGAGGATGATCAGCAGCGGCAGCATGTGAACGTTGTTGTGCAGGGCGGTCTGGACGTCCTCAGTCACCGGCTCGCACTTCAGCAGCAGCGCCAGCGCCCCCGCGACGGTCAGCAGCGATCCCTCGAACGCGGTGAAGGTCATCACCACCATGCGGAACATGACGAACGCCAGCAGTCCCATCGTGATCAGTCCGATCAGCGCCCCCGCCCAGGCGTGTTGCACCAGGTCGGTCTTCCCCGTCATGTCGGCGACGTACATCCACACGCCGTAGCCCAGGAAACTGCCCGCCAATCCGCCCATGGCGGAGACGGCGTACTTCATCATCGGCCAGGCCAGCGCCGCCATCAGGAGTCCGCCCGCGATCATGCCGAACAGCCACATCGTTCCGTTGCTCGTCTGGACCTTGTTGCCCAGGTACCACCCGAGCAGCCCGCCGATGCAGGTGGCGTTGGCGATCACGAGCCCCTTGAAGATCTTCCACCCGAGCAGCAGGGAGACGAGCCCGAACAGCAGCATGAGCATGGCCGGGATGGCCTCGAGGCCCATCAGCGTGTTGACGAACTCCTCCTGCGACGGAACCTGGAGGTTGCGAATCTTCTCCACGATGTCCGCCGTGGGCAGTTCGGACGCCTTGGGGATGTCAAGTTTCTCGATGTCCATAGGCAGTTACGCCGGCACCCCTCGCCGGCGGCACGTACTATGTTTCGGCTGAACGGGCCGCCGGGGTTTCGCCTTTCTGCTTCTCGGAATCGGCCTCCGCCTGCCGGGCGCGGGCCGCGAGCAGGCCGCGCGTCTGCCCGATGAGCCCCAGCAGCACGAGCCCCCCGGCCACGGCGGCAGGGATCAGCACGTCCCGCCACTCGGCCGGCCAGAGCTCGGGCTTGCGATGCAGCACGGCCAGCGCCACACCGCCGCCGATGGCGATGGCGCCGATCAGGGCCGTCATGAAGATCGCCATCCCGCGCCCCAGCAACACGCCGATGACGAGGACGAGCGCCCCCGTGGCGCCCAGCACGAACCACATGTCCCTGGCGTGGTTCTGCCAGAGGGACGCATCCGGCATGGCCGCGAGGCGAAGGGCGCTCAGCCACTCCGGCCAGGTTGTCGTGGTCGGCCAGGTCAGCAGGCCGTGGTAGTCCTTCAACACGATGGTGGCGACGCCGATGCAGACCGCGCCGGCGATCGCGGGCCAGACCACACGGGCCAGCGCCAGCCCGAGAATGGCAGCCGTGAACATCGCCACCGCACGGGCCACGTTCGTCTGGACCCCGATCAGGCGTCCCAGCGGCTCGGCGAGCAGGAACCCCGCGCCGGCGCCGGCGAGCATCAGAACGGCGCGGTGGAGGTGTCGTCCCCACAGCAGCAGCGCCGCGCCGAGCACGAGCGCCCCGGCGGCGATACCGTACACGACCGCCTCACTGTCGAATCGGGGCAGCGGGGGCAGGGGGATGTCGAGCATGGGCGTCGTCCTCTTCTCGCCGCGGTTACGGCGTGCGGCGCCGGCGGACGGCTTCCAGGTCCGCGCGCGCCATATCCAGCTTGCGCGGGTCGGTCAGTCCCTCGGCCGCTTTGGCGAGCAACTCCTCCGCGCGAGCGTCCTGTTGCAGATATCGACCATAGAGGATTCCGAGCATCAGGAAGATGTCGGGGAGATGCTGGTACGTGGGATAGTGCCCGCAGAACCGCTCGTAGGCCCGGGCGGCGGCGGGGTAGTTCTGCTCGGACATCAACTGGTTGGCGACGTCGAGCTGCTGGCTTTGCGGGAGTACGGCGTCGTCGTCGAGTCCGGCCAACTCGACGTACCGGACGGCCGCGGCGGGCACGTCGCGCCGCGCGAGGGCCTCGGAGATTTCCCGGCGCAGCAGCATGAGTTTGGCGTCGGGCGTATCGGACGTCGTCTTGTCGACCGACTTTGTCCGCACCCAGCGTTTCGTCCGCGACCCGGCGGGGGAACGAGCGGCCGACCCGGTCGCGCTGAACGGGTCGTACCCACCCGAGACGACGCGCTGGTATTGCTTGCGGCGCCGCCACATGTGCAGCAGGTTCAGCAGATCGTACGGGTCTCGAGGCAGGACGCGCAGCGCCATCAGCCCGGCCGCGACGACGATGCCGAAGATGTGCCCGCTGCTGTGCGCCACCCATGCCACGCCACCCACGCCGGGCGAATGCAGGGCTGCCGCCGAGTAATAGAGATTGTAGATGACCTGGATGGCTACGAACAGGAGACTGGAGACCTGGAACGTCGTGATGAGGTAGAAGACCATCAGGATCGTTACCCGCGTGCGGGGCAGCAGCACGAGGAACGCCCCCACGACCGCGGCGATTGCGCCGGAAGCGCCCAGCGACGGGATGTCGCCCGTCAGCGTCAGGTAGCCCACGCCGGCCATCACCCCGCCGGCCAGGTAGAACAGCAGGTAGCCCAGGTTCCCGAACCGGTCGTTGACCGCGTTGCCGAACACCCACAGGAACAGCATGTTCCCCAGCAGGTGGAACCAGTCGGCGTGCAGGAACATCGCGGTGAAGAACTGGTACAACTGCAGGTCGGCCGGCTGGAGGAACCAGTGATAGATCCTCTCGTTGCCCCCGTGGTATCCCCCCAGGAACAGCAGCACGTTGGCGGCGATGAGCAGGTAGTTCACCGCCGGAGGGCGCTTCATTCGGTAGTCGGTGCGGATGGGAATGAACATGTCGTCACGACCTGCCGGGCCCGGCGCATGGCCGCCGGGGGGGCGTCACGATCTCCTTCCCACGACGCGGATCTGCGGGGTGACGTCCGTTCCCCAGGCCTTGCGCGTGTACTCGACGCGGAAATCCCTGCCCTTGCTGGGGGGAATCGCCTCCACGCCGTCCTCCAACTCGCCGACGCCCTGGCCGACGTAGATGCCCTCGAGCGTGAAGAAGTCGACGTAGACCTTCACCGACTCGACCTCCTGGGGCCACTCATTCCGCGCCGTGCCCGTAACGATGATCTTCTTCTGGTCGGTCGTGTCGACGCCCGCCTCGGTCGGGTCGATGCTCCAGCAGACGGTGAACTCGTCGAGCTGCGAGGCGTTCGACGCCGTGACGGTGCTGCGGCTGCTATCGAACGTGTCGTCGGTCAGGTTGCCCGCGGGCACAGAGAACATCGCCGACCCCCCGGCCGGGACGTAGGAGCACGTGAACATCTGGTCGATCGTCTTCTTGCCCTCGCGGGTGTACGCCTGGATCCGCAGCGTGACGCTCCGCAGGGCGTTCGGATAGCGGTTGACGACCTCCCCGACCAGGAAGGCCGCCTCGACGTCGCCTTCGATCAGGCGGAGGGCGAGCGTCTTGATGTTCTCATCGCCCGCCGGAGCGCCGGGGCCCCGCCCGGAGTCGGTCTTCCCGCCGGTCGGCCCCTTCTTCGCTCCCGGGATCGGGGCCGGGCTGCGCGGCGGGGGAACCCACACGCCTTCCCTGCCGTCGTCATCCTTCGGGGCCAGACTGCCCCGGATCTCGTAGTTGCCCTTCGTGCCGAGCTTCTCCAACTCCTTCTCGTGCCCAAGGCGGATGTCCCGCCGGTCGTACAGCACGTTGCCGTCCTTGTCCTCGCCGATGACGCGCGGATGCGACCGGTAGTAGCTCGCCGCGATGATCACGAGGATCAGCGCCACCACGCCGACACCGACGACCACGACCGGCCAGACCGGCGGACGCCGATACGCCAAGTGGCGACCCCGATCCGCGCCGCGGTCACTCGGGCTGCGCCTGGCCGTATGAGACCGGTGTCCCCCCGCCGGCGAGCGGGGCTCTTCCGGCGCCAAATCCAACGGGGCGTTCCGGTCCACGGGCATCGGGAACGGGGACTCGGGCTCGAGGCCCCGGGCCTGAGCGTCGGACTCCGTCTCCGCGACGACGGCCGTCGTGCCGATGAAGACCTTCTCGCAGTTGCGGCAGCGCATCTTGGCCCGCTCCACGGGACGGTCCAGCTTCAGAATCCGCTTGCAGTGAGGGCATCGGACAGCATGCATGATGGAACTCTCCCAAATGTCCAACCCGTATTGTAGAACGCGCGTTCACTCCTTACCAGCGAAATGCGTGTCCCGTGCAACCGTCTCTGCAATGCCCGCGGAAAGCGTTCCGTGGGCTTCCCCCCGCAGGTGAGCGTCCCTATAGTGTTCCGGACGCCGAACCGAAAGGACTCCGACCGATGTTGCCTGTCGCCTCCTTCCTGCCTCCCGAACTGCCCGGAGTGCTGACGTTCCTGCTGGTGGGCAGCATCTCGGCGATGCTGTTCAGCCTCGCCAAGACCGGCTTCGGCGGCAGCGTCGGGCTGCTGGCGGTGCCCGTGATGACCTACGCCTGCGGGGGCAACGCGAAGCTGGCGACGGGCATCATGCTGCCCCTGCTGATCGCAGCCGACTACGTCGCCCTCGTCAGTTGGTGGCGCAAGTGAAACGCCCGCACCGTTGTGATAATGCTGCCCGGCGTTCTCGTCGGCATCGCGGCCGGGTGGGCCATGCTCTGGGGGCTCCAGCAGCTCGGCTCGGGCAGCGACCGCGTGACCAACGCGGGCATGATGCTCGGGATTGGCGCGATCTCGTTGGGCTTCGTGGTCCTGCAACTGTTCCGGGCGATCGGACGCCGGGCGCCGGCGTTCCGCCCGGTGGCCTGGCAGGGCGTGTGTGCCGGCGGGGCGGCTGGTTTCACGTCGACGCTCGCCCACGCCGCGGGCCCCATCACCACCATGTACCTGCTGCCCCAGAAGATGCCCAAGGGGCGATTCGTCGCGACCACCGCCCTGTTCTACTGGATCAACAACCAGCTCAAGCTCGTGCCCTACTTCGCGCTGGGGCTGATTCACACGGGCTCGATGAAGGCGTCGGCCGCCCTCGTGCCCGCTATGATCGCCGGGGCTTTGCTGGGCTTGCTGCTGCACCGGCGCGTCGGGCAGAAATCGTTCACGGGTATCGTCTACGTCCTGCTGGCCGGCGCGGGCGTGGACCTCGTCCGCAAAGGGGCGACAATTCTCTGGTTCTCGTAGCGGCCCTCCGCAAAGCGACTTAGAATGAAACAGGGCGCCGGCATGCCGGGCGCCACCTTCAAGGCCCGCGAAGCGGGGCTTGTGGGTGCCGCCGGGACGACTGCGGATGTCCCCCGAGAGGAGCGATCATGAGAACAGCTCGCCTGTCGATACTGCTCGCCGTCGCGGCGGCCGGCTGCAGCGCCGAGATCCCCATCACGCAATACCCCCCGTTCTGGACGCCGGAACTGAGGACGATCGCCGTCGAACCGTTCCGCAACGAATCGACCGCGTCCGAAGCCGGTACCGTTGTCGCACGTCGCGTCGCGACCGCCCTGGCGCACAACGGGACCTACCGCGTGGTTCCGGATGCGTCGCTCACGGACAAGGCGCCCGCCCCGGCGCCCGAGCCCCCCCAGGCCGTCCTCCGCGGTGTCGTGCGGGCCTACCGGACGG